>CAZWLZ010000358.1:0-3819 GCA_964634505.1 uncultured bacterium
GATATTGGATAACAGGCAGGATGCCTGTGCCACAAAAGGATTGACCTTCTCCCTTTTTAAAGGGGTTAGGAGGATAAAACCATTGATCGCCAAAGGTATCTTGAACTATATTTTAGGTTTGTTGGCGATCGCCAAAGAAAGCTATTAGTTGTTTTTTTCTCAATTATTAAAAATTTGTTACAATTCAAATGTTATCATGATTGAAAAAGGTTAAATTTAATGACAGAATCCAACAAAAAAATTTGTATTCTTGGGGGCGGTTTCAGTGGCTTATATACTGCTTTAAGATTGAATGAATTATCTTGGGAAAATGATCAGAAACCAGAAATTACTTTAGTTGATAAAAATGACCGTTTTTTATTTTCTCCTTTGTTATATGAATTAATTACAGACGAATTACAAACTTGGGAAATAGCACCCCCTTATAGTGAATTATTGGCCCAAACTAATATTAACTTTGTTCAAGATAGTGTAGCGAATATAGATATAAATAGTAAACAAGTTACTTTAGCTGAAAATTATCCTTTAAATTATGATCGATTAGTAATAGCTTTAGGGGGTGTAACTCCTATTGATAATAATATAGAAGGAGCAAAAGAATATGCTTTACCTTTTCGCACATTACAACACGCTTATACTTTAAAAGATAGATTACGTCAACTAGAAAATTCTGATCAAGATACCATTAGAGTGGTAATTGTAGGAGGAGGTTATAGCGGCATAGAATTAGCCATCAAAATAGCTGATAGACTAGGAAAGAAAGGAAAAATTAGAATAATTGATAAATCTAATCAAATTCTACAGCAATCCCCCGAATTTAATCGTAAAACTGCCCTTAAGGCTTTAGGCGATCGCCAAATTTGGTTAGATTTAGATACAGAAATAGAAAAAATAGAAAAAGATCATATTTATTTATCTTATAAGGGTAATACAGATGAAATTCCTGTGGACATAGTTTTATGGACAGTAGGCACTAAAGGAATAAAATTAATCGAAAAATTACCGTTAAGTTTCAGTAAAACAGGAAAATTAGAAATTAATGAAATGTTGCAGATTAAAAATCACTCTGATATATTTGCCTTGGGAGATTTAGTGCAAACTCAAGATTCAGAAGGTAATTTGTTACCCAATAATGCCCAAGTTGCCTTTCAACAAGCTGATTATTGTGCTTGGAATATTTGGGCTTCTTTAGAAAAGAAACCTCTTTTACCTTTTAAATTTCAACCCCTAGGAGAAATGTTGGCATTGGGTACAGATAATGCTACAATAAGTGGATTAGGAATTAATTTGAATGGTAATTTAGGCTATTTAGCTAGACGCTTAGTTTATTTATACCGTTTACCAACTTTCAAACATCAAATTTCAGTAGGGTTAAATTGGCTTTTATCACCAGTTTCAGATATTGTTAAAATAAAATAAAATACATGACTAAATATTAGAGTATTTTCGCTTGTCTTTATCCTGTTTAATACTCTATGACTGATTTAACTGACAAAAATAGATATTTTATGAATCAAGATAAACCTCAAGTAATATTTTTAGATGCCGTAGGCACTCTTTTTGGCGTAAAAGGTGGAGTGGGGGAAGTTTATGCCGAAATTGCTAAAAAATTTGATGTAGAATGTGAATCAGAGAAAATTAATCAGGCTTTTAATCTAAGTTTTAAAGCATCTTCTCCTCTTGCTTTTAATCGCTGTAGTCAAAGAGAAGTCTATAATTTAGAATTTGAGTGGTGGCGAAATATCCTAGATCAAACTTTTACTCAATTGGAGGTAAGAGATAAGTTTACCAATTTTGATGATTTTTTTCTGGAAGTTTATCTTTATTTTGCTACTGCACAACCTTGGGAAGTGTATGCCGATACTCTTGCTAGTTTAAAAAAATGGCAAAGTCAAGATATTGAGTTAGGTATTATTTCTAATTTTGATACTCGTCTTTATAAGGTATTAGAACTTTTAGGGTTACGCAAATATTTTTTGAGTATTACCATTTCTGCTACTGCCGGGGTTGCCAAACCTCATCCTAAAATTTTTACTATAGCTTTGGAAAAACATGGTTGTCAGCCTGAGAATTGTTGGTATATTGGAGATAGTATTAAAGAAGATTATTTTGGTGCTAAGTCTTTGGGAATTAAGTCTTTTTTAATTACTAGATAATATTAAATCTAAACCAATAAAGGTTTTGTTGGGTTTCATGCAACAACAAATCCACCCTACAAGAATTAAGCTGTGGTACGGGCATCCTGCCTGTAAACCTTCTTCAAAAACCTAATACCTAACCCCTAACTCCTTCTTGCTAAAATTGATTTAAAAATCGTAAATCTGAATTATATAAACGACGAATATCATCGATTTCGTGTAAAATCATAGCGAAACGCTCGATCCCTAATCCAGCGGCAAATCCACTATATACTTCAGGATCATAACCTACCGCTTTTAGTACATTAGGATCAACCATGCCACAACCCATTACTTCTAACCATTTTCCCTGCCATTGAACATCAACTTCCGCTGAAGGTTCAGTAAAAGGAAAATAACTAGCCCTAAAAATGATAGGCAAATCATCCCCAAACATTTGTCTTAAAAATTCCTTGATCGTACCTTTTAAGTCAGTAAAAGTTAATCCTTTATCGATCGCCAATAATTCTAATTGATGAAATACCGCCGAATGAGTAGCATCAACCGTATCTCGGCGATAAACTCTACCGGGGGCAACTATTCTAATAGGAGGCTCATTTTGTTCCATGTAACGAATTTGTACCGAAGAAGTATGAGTACGTAAAAGACTACCATCATTAAAATAAAAGGTATCTTGCATATCTCTAGCAGGATGATCACAAGGAGTATTTAAGGCTTCAAAATTGTAATAATCACTCTCTATTTGAGGTCCTTGAGCTACGGTATAACCCAAGCCCGTGAAAATATCAATCACCCTATCTATAGTGCTTTGTAACGGATGCAATTTACCCACCGGACGACCGACTCCCGGCATAGTGACATCAAGGCTTTCTTGGGCTAATTGTGTCTCAATTTTTAATCGTGTTAATAATAATTGTTGATTTTCTAGTGAATTTTGCAGAGTTTCTTTTACTTCATTAGCTAATGCCCCTATTCTGGGGCGATCTTCCGTTGCTAATTTTCCCATTTCTCTTAGAATTTGCGATAATTTTCCTTTTTTCCCCAAGTAACTTACTCTTAATTCTTCTAAATTTATTAAATTTTCTGTTTTGGCGATCGCCTCTTGGGATTCTTGTTCTAATTTTTGTAGTTGAGATTCAATCTCACTCAAAGAAATACTCATTTTGACTATTAACAATTACTAATGGATTTTATCTTTTTTTATCATACCTTTACTTGGTAATTTCCCCTATTTCTAAAAAAAATTAGCAAATTTAATGTTTATTTTTTTATTAATAAGAAATTTCAATATTAAAATTTCTTGTTACATTCTGTAACTGGTAAAAATCTTGATTATTTCTTTTTAAAAGTTCCCTTTCTATAAGGGGTTGACATTTTGACACCCAAAATGTATAGTGCCATTTATAGTATTTAATGGCTTTTATTGTCAAAAAAATTTTTATAACCTTCTATTACTCACTCTTTCATTAAAATGTTATTGAATATTGATAATTATTTACTTAACTTAACAAAAGTCTAGTTATCAAAAATAGAGCAAAACTGAGAAAATAGTAAATAATTATAACAAAATATTGACGAAAAACATAATTAGTGATTAAAAAGTAATCAAAATTTAAACGCCAAATTTTTTTGCAAATCTCTATTTTTCCCCCTAACACCTCAACACCCCAACCCCCTAACA
>CAZWLZ010000359.1:0-3796 GCA_964634505.1 uncultured bacterium
TTCAAAATTTGGTAGCTTTACCGAAGGACTTGCCCTTCCTTCTATGGAAAAGATTCTCAGACAACGCTTTGGCATGGAAATTATAAGTCCTAGTGTCCGTGCCAGTAAACAAGGAGAACATATTGAACTTGATGTTTTGGCCTATACCAATGGGAATCTAAATACTGCTTATATAGTTGAAGTTAAAAGTCATGTGCGAGAAGATTCTATTACTCAATTAAAACTTATTTTGCAACGTTTTCGTACCTTTTTTCCAGAACATAAAGATAAAAAACTTTATGGCATTTTAGCAGCCGTTGATATGTCCGACGAATTACGCACAAAAACTCTCCAAGAAGGATTTTATGTAGCTCGGATTCATGATCAAGTATTTGAACTTGATACTCCTGAAAACTTTCAACCCCAAATTTATTAACTATTCTTTATTTTTTATAATTGGCGATCGCCTCTTTTTCTCTTCATACTTTAGGAATTAGACAGTTTTCAATCACCTCCGCTAGGGTTGCTACTAACTCCAAGACTAGGTTTAGACACAAATACTATGTCAAGAATAATTTACTCATCTTGCTATAATATTTAAGATATTTATATTTTCAGAGGTGCTTAACAATGACAGAAATAACTATTCACTATAACGATCACCAAATTACAGCATGGTTAAGAGGATTGTTAAGTGTAGCTTGGGCTGATGGTAATTTTGATCCTCAAGAACAAGAATTTATCAGTAATTTAACTCATTCAGAATTAGTCTCTAATAATAATTTAGGCGAATTAACTCCTATTTCTCCAGAGGAATTAGCTACAGTTTTAGGACATGATCATGAAATTAAAGAAAATTTTTTACGCACTGCTGTGATGATGGCGATCGCCGATGGCATTTATACGGAAGCAGAATCACAAATTTTACATAATTTTCAGATGGCTTTAGGATTAAATATTGAAGCCTTAAAATCCCTAGAAAAAACTCTTTGTATTATTGAACAACAAGCATCAGACACTACCAATTATTTACAACACCCTGAGCATCATCCCGATCTTTTAAATCCTATCAAACATTGGTTAGATGATTTGCAAGTAAAAGATGCCAGATTAGCTAGATTTATGTGCAAAATGATTCCCCCTCAATGTCCTTTTGAAAGAGACATAAAATTATTTGGCCACAAAATTATTCACATTCCCCCCATGTGCAAATTAAATCCTTTATATGATCAATTAGTAGGATTACGTTTTCGTTCTCTTTCTTATCTTGCTGATGAATGTAAAGAAGACATCTCTAAATACATTTAATTATTGACATTTCACCACTAATAAAGAAGTATAAAATACTCTTTTAGTCTGTTAAAATTTTGCAAATTCATTAAATTAATTAACAAAAAATCTTTCAAAAGAAGATAAAAAAGATCTGCATAAAAAATGTCTAAATTTCCTCATGATGAATTTGTCAAAGAATATATACCAGAATTATGTAATCAATACGGTATAGCTACTTCATCCATGGCTGTTAATAGCGAAAGACGAGAGATAGATGTTTTTTTTGAACCCCAATCCCCTCACATTAATGAAGCGCTAAACACCTTAGGATTATTAGGTAAAATAATTCAAACTACTTGCTTATTAGAATTTTATCGTAATGCAGTAACACCAGAGCAAATTAGAGAATGTATCAGTAAATTATTGGATTTTAGACAAAATGAAATTAGAAAAATAAAACGAGAAAATATCCATCAAAAAGAAGACCAAAATCCACGATTATGGATAATAACGCCAACAATTTCTGAAAAAATATTAACAGATTTTGGGGCAAAAAAACAGGAAAAGTGGGGGAAAGGAGTATATTTTTTACAACCAGCATTATTTACGGGCATCATAGCAGTGCATCAATTACCAGTAAATAAAGAAACATTTTGGCTAAGAATATTAGGCAAAGGAAATACTCAATTAAAAGCCATAGAAGAATTAAAAAATATAGAAAATACTTTTTGTCAAGAAATTATTTTAGAATTAGTAAATAAACTATTAGAAAATTTAGAATCCAATCAACAAAAATCAAAAAAAATATCAAAAACAGATGAGGAATTGATTATGACATTACGCACAACTTTTAGAGAGAAATTAGCTATAGAAAAACAAGAAGGATTACAACAAGGATTACAACAAGGATTACAACAAGGATTACAACAAGGTACTAAAAAAACCCTCAAAACTAATATTATTAGTATTTTAGAAAAACGTTTTTTAATATTACCTTCTTCTTTAGTTACTCAAATTAATGAACTTGATGACATAAATCAATTACAACGACTTTTACTGGAAACTATTAGCGTTGATTCTGTCATTGCTTTTGAAAATTTACTTTAATTTTAATCTTGACGATCAGATTCGCTGGCACTTTGTGATCGCCAAACAGTCAATTACACTTTTTAAAAATTAAATTAATTCATTCAGATAAACAAGATATAAACAGTTATAGTCTAATGTAATTAGGCAAAATTATTATTCATTATTCATTATTAAAAGTATGCAATTCATAGATCATGTCGAGCTTGATATAGAAGGGGGCAAAGGTGGCGATGGAATGGTCGCTTTCCGCCGTGAAAAATATGTCCCCGCCGGGGGACCTGCTGGAGGAAATGGAGGCAAAGGTGGCTCTGTAATCGTTATTGCTGTTCCTAATTTACAAACTTTATTAGACTTTAAATATATTAGTTTTTTTAAAGCTGATGACGGGAAAAAAGGCGGTTCAAAAAATTGTACGGGGGCAAGTGGTGGCGATCGCCTATTACAAGTACCTTGTGGTACAATGGTTTACGATGTTAATACCGATCAATTATTAGGGGATTTAATAGAACCAGATCAAACTTTGATTGTAGCCAAAGGTGGAAAAGGTGGCTTAGGTAATAGCCATTTTTTAAGCAATAATAATAGAGCCCCAGAACACGCCTTACCCGGCGGTTTAGGACAACAAAGAAGAATCCGTTTAGAATTAAAATTACTGGCAGAAGTAGGCATTATTGGCTTACCTAATGCAGGAAAATCCACCTTAATTTCCTCTCTATCTTCTGCCCGTCCGAAAATAGCTGATTATCCTTTTACCACTCTTATCCCTAACTTAGGAGTAGTAAGAAAACCCACAGGAGACGGTACAGTTTTTGCGGATATACCCGGTTTAATTGCTGGTGCGTCTCAGGGAATAGGCTTAGGGCATGACTTTTTAAGACATATTGAACGGACAAGATTACTATTACACTTGATTGATATTACCAGTGATGATCCTGTTAGAGATTATCAAATTATTAGAAAAGAATTAGAAGATTATGGCCACGACTTAGAAAATCGTCCTCAAATTATTGCTTTTAATAAAATTGATGCGGTTTTTGAGGAGGAATTTCAAGAAGTCAAGGAAAATTTACAAAAATTAACATCCGATCCTATTTTTATGATTTCAGCTGTAAGTCAAATAGGTTTAGATTCATTAATGATCGAGGTTTGGAAAACTTTAGATGCTTTAGATCAAGCTAAAAAAAATGAACTGTTATTACTTAATTAAAGAAAGTAGTGGAGGTTAGGTGTTAGGTATTAGGTTTGATCAGAAGGAAATAATTTAACAAATACTAAATCAACATTTCAAGTAACTTAGTCGTCAAGATGCCTAATTCGTTTCGTTCACAAGCAAGGGGTTTAAACCCCTTGTTCTTGCTAAAATAGCTTAACTAGAGATAGATTGGAAGCATGGTTCACCAATTAAGAAGATATAGCAGTACCAAGTTATATTAGGACATTTTCGATCCCCCTAACC
>CAZWLZ010000360.1:0-3786 GCA_964634505.1 uncultured bacterium
CCCAGTACCACCAGGTACTCCGCCTCCGGCTACTACCCCTCCTCCAGCTGAACAAAAATAAATAATCCTATTTTAAGATAACTTTCCTATAAACTTAATTTAAAATCCCCTAAGGTCATAAAAATGAATAACAAATTTAATTATTTCCAGTTTTTAACCAGTGCCAGTTTAATTTTATTAATTACTTCTCCCTCTTTGGCGATCGCCAATTCTGTTAAACCAGAAACCCAAATTAAAAAAGAATTAAAAAATTCTTCTCTCCAAAAAAATGTCATCGCCCAAGCCTTAGAAACTAACCCAGATCAAGACGTATTAATTCCCAACCCCACTATAAAAATTGACGGCAAACCCGTCGATCCTTCTCAACCATCACCGCCCCCATTTTTACCTCGGGCAGTAGCACCACCAGTAGGGGATATGTCCGTATCCAACGTAAAAAAACCATCTAAAGTAATTGAATTAGGAACAACAGCAAAAGTACCCCGTTTAGTATTACGAGAAGCTCCTGTTAGAGAAGTATTATCCTTACTAAGTAGAGCGGCTGGCTATAACATCATTTTTACTGAAGGAGGTACTGAAGGGGCCGAAAATACGGTATCTTTAGACTTAGAAAATGAGTCCGTACAAGATGTATTTAATAACCTATTAATGATCTCTGGTTTAAAAGCCACAATTCAAGGACAAACTATCTTTGTTGGCAATCAACTGCCTCCTAGTATTCGCAATACTATTACCAGAAGCCTTCGTTTAAATCAATATAGTGCCGTAGGGGCAGCTAGTTTTTTAAATAGTCAAGGAGCTCAAGGAAACATCGTCGAAATTGATCAAAAAGAAGAAAATGGCAAAGTAAAACAAACTTTTACAGTAAAAGCCTTAGAAAGTAAACAAAAAAATGGTAATGAAGAATTAGTATTGGAAGGTTTAACTGTTCATGCTGATCCTGTTAACAATACCATTACTTTAGTAGGAGATGCCCAATTAGTTCAAATGGCTACTTCTTTTCTAACTCAATTAGATGTCCGTCGCCGTCAAGTAGCTGTTAATGTAAAAGTTGTCGATGTTCAATTAAATGATGCTACCAGTTTTGGTTCTAGTTTTTCTTTTGGTATTGATAATACTGGAGTTGTGCAGGATGGGGGTATAGGAGTTATTAATTTTGGAACAAGTAATCAAAATGTTGATCCAAATCAATATCGAAAAGATAGTTCAGGTAACTTGATTCCAGCTTATGATGAAGAAATAGTAATCAGTGAAGATTTTTCTCAAGATTTAACTAAAACATTAGAAAATAATGTAGAAAGAAGTCTTGAAAGTGTATTAGATAAAGAAACTGCTAATAATCTTACTGATAATTTAACTCAGAGTTTTGGGGATACTATTAACAGAACTTTAAGTCAATTTGGTAATACCACTAGTTTTACCAGAGATCAAATAGAAACCTTAAGACGTGATTTACAAAACGATTTGATCAATAATGTTGGTAGCACTATTTCTCAAACAGATTTAGATGAATTAACTGATAATGTGATTGATGAAGTGACTAATAATATTACAAGAACAGTTACCAGAACACTACAAGGGACTCCTCTTGGCATACCTAACTCAGGACAAATTTCTCCTTTCGGTAATACCTTTGATCCAACTCAACCAAACCGATCTGCTACCATTACCCCTGGTTCTAATTTCAATGTACCTCAGGCTTTTATTGCTCAAATTAGAGCTAATATAACTTCAGGGAATGCTAAAATTTTAACTGATCCTACTTTAGTAGTACAAGAAGGTCAAGTGGGATCGGTGGAATTAGTAGAAAATGTGGTCACCAGTGTAGAAACTAGCATTGATTCTTTAAGTGGAGTTCGGACTACAACTCCAGTACTTGAACCTGCGGGTTTAACATTATCGGTGGCGGTGAATAAGATTGACGATAATGGTTTTATTAGTTTACTAGTAAATCCAACAATTAGCGCTCCAGGTACACCTCAACGATTTGCTAGTGGATTGGGTGCGGATAACATTATTACTCCTTTAATTGAACGGACGGTTTCTTCTGGTTTAATTCGTTTACGAGATGGGCAGACTTTGATTTTATCTGGAATTATTAGTGATGGTGAGAATGTGAATGTTTCTAAAATACCTATTTTAGGTGATTTGCCTATTATTGGTTCACTTTTCCGTTCTAGTGTAACGACTAAAGCTCGTTCTGAAGTTATAGTTTTACTTACTCCGCAAATTATTAATGATTCTGAAAATAATAGCGGTTTTGGTTACAATTATACCCCGTCTCGTGAAACCAGTGATTATTTGCGTGAACGTGGTTTGACTATTCCTACTACTCCCTATTAAATAATGGATAACGGGAAATAGGTAATAGTTAATTGCGTTTAAATATAATTTCTTTTTATGTTAAAAAATTTTCTGTCTTTATTTCTTGATTCTAATTGTCCTATTTGTGAACGTTCTGCTGATCCAATTTTGTGTAAATATTGTTTTAAGAATTTACAATCTTGTCAGTTTAACCGTTGTAATCAAATTAGAGATAATGACTTGTCTGTCTTTGTTTGGGGACGTTATGGTAGTTATCTTAAAAGGACGATCGCCAGTTTTAAAAATGACTTGCATCAAGAAATAGGGACAGTTTTAGGAGAATTATTAGCTTTAGCTTGGTTAAATTCTTCTGTAGGATTGGCTGGCGATCGCCAACAAGAAATTGTAGTGATGCCTATTCCGTTACACGAAAAAAAACAAGAAGAAAGAGGCTTTAATCAATGCGATATAATCGCTAAAAGATTTTGTCAAATTACTAAATATAATCTGCAATATAAATTATTAACCAGAGTTCGTAACACTAATGCCTTATTTTCTTTAAGTCAAAAAGAAAGAGAAAAAGAAATTAATCAAGCCTTTCAATTGGGAGAAGATTTTACCAAGTTAAAATCAAATTCTTCCATATTAATTTTAGATGACATTTATACTACAGGAACAACAGTAAAAGAAGCCTGTAAAATTCTCAGACAAAATCAAATTAAAATCAAAGGAATAATAGCAGTTTCTTCTACTTCCCTAAAATTTTCTTAATATAGACACTTGTGTTTACACCCCAAAACTATAGAGAAAAGGGGTTTAAACCTCTTGTTGAAAGTCCTCACAGCTAGGACTATTGCTATATATTCTATTATTTCAACGTCCCAAACCTCTAATATAGCACTACGTTTTCAGGTTAGGACACTAGCTTAAAGTTTATTTCCCCCTTTTTAAGGTAGGGCTGTTTCATTCTCAAGTAAGACTAATGGGGAGAGAGGGAAATGGGGAATTAGGGGGAAAAATGAAGTAATAGAGGAAAAAATCAACAAATTTAGTTTTTTTTCAACAACCATTTATCAACACCATTAATCATCAATACGATCATTCCTAAAATTTGATTGTATTGACTATAAAGTTCTCTTCCCTTATCAATATCTAAATATTGACATTAGACCGCAAACTTCAGCCAAACCTGACTTTCGGCAGCTTCTGCTTCTGCATCGTTTAATTTTGACAAAAATGAGCCTTGATAACGTCTTCTTAGCCATGCTTCAGCTAAATTAGCGCAAACAGAACGAGAAGAACGTCTGATTTGATCCGTTAAAGAATATTTTTCCTCTGTAGGAAAACTCTTAGAAATTTCAAAAATTGTCATAGCAGTCTCAAAAGCAATTTGATAAACTGCTAATTCTTCGTGATTATTAATTAAGTTGTGATATTTTTCAGCCATATATATTCTTGTGATCATTGCCTATTTCCCCCTAT
>CAZWLZ010000361.1:0-3783 GCA_964634505.1 uncultured bacterium
ATTTTTATGTCTATTGCCTTTCTTAAAATAAATCTCAAATGGGTTCTTTTAGGGGGGGGGATATAAAATATCCTAATATAACTTAGTACTACGATAATGGTAATTTAATAGTAAATTTTACTTGACACCTTTTAAAATACAATAATGACCACAACCAAAACAAGATGAATATATTAATTCAAGAGGATATAAATATGGTTGCTCAATTAGCACAAAAAACTTATACCATAGGCGAATATTTGGACACAGAAGAAGAAGCCGAAATCCGCCATGAATTTATTAAAGGGAAGATGATACCAATGACAGGAGGCACAACTAATCATAATCTCATAACAGGGAATGTGTATTTAGCTTTAAGATTAGCCCTAAAATGGAAAAAAACCCCCGTTTATATCGAAAATGTTCGATTATTCATTCCTGACTATAATATATTTACTTATCCCGATGTGATGGTTATGGCTGGAGAGCCTATTTATTATAACGATCGCCAAACTACGGTAACTAATCCTGTCATATTAATTGAAGTTTTATCTAACTCTACCAAAGATTATGATTTAGGGCGAAAATTTGGTTATTATCGCTCTTTAGACACTTTACAAGAATATATCTTAATTGAACCAGAACAAGCTACCATCATGGTTTATCGTCGTAGTAATGATAAAAATTGGTTATTAGAAATTATTGAGAATACAACTGATATTTTACGCTTAGATTCAGTGGCCATAGAGTTATCAGTTTCAGAAATTTACGAAGGTGTTTTAGCTTAAATTCTAGGGAGTAAAATTGTCTAAAGTCTCCTCTTTTCTACTATAAAATAATTTATGTATATATGTTAAGACAATCTAAAGAAAAAATAATAGATAGTTAGTTAAACAAAATTATTAATTAAAATCGATATATTAATTAAGATTACTTTTAAAAATTATCATAATTTCTTATGAAAAAGAAAATAACTTCTTTTTGTTTATCTATAGGTTTATTAACTTTAGGCGCTACTGGTGTTAAAGCACATTCAGTGGCCATTGATGGTTTAGATAGTTTTTATAACTATTATGGCACAAATTTTACTCCTGAACAAAATCAAATTATTGAAGGAATTTTTAATAATATTCAGCCTTACTTTGGTGAAAATGGTTTAGAAAATGCGATCACCGATGGTTACATTCCTTTTACGACAGAATGGATCGGTCATGGTGTACATTGGTTTAATCCACAGTTAACAAATTTAGCCAATCTTCAAGCAAATCCTTTCTCTCCAGCTGGATTAAATATGAGTCAAGATGGACAATTACTGGGGGTATTTTGGGCGCAAGAATTGTATCAACCATTTGCTTCTTTAGTACAAAATATACAACAAAATATCGGTTTAGAAAATTTAGATCAAGCTACCTTAACTCAACTGTATAGCCAATATACAGCAACTACCGAACAACCTATTCCCACTGTATTTAATGCTTTTTCCAATGCACAATGGCATCAACATCGAAACCTAGTGTTTGAAAATATGGGAGTTCAAAATGCTCAAGGAGGATTTGATCCTCAAATTGTCAACGTTAGGCAATCATTAACTAATGAAAATTTTATTGGCGAATTATTAACAGCTTTCAGTCAACCAGAGATAACTCTTGCTGTATTAGAATCTAACAATAATTTAGATTATCCCTTTTTTAATCAGATTATGACTCCCGGTTTTCAAATGCTTCATATGTGGGTAGGGCAAGGTAGTCACGCTGGTTTATTCTCCGCACTTAATATGGATATTCCCACATCTTCTCTGGCTATTAATGAAAGTGAAACTTTTGAAGATGGTAGCGGAGGCCATGATCATGATCATGATCATGATCATGATCATGGTAATCATGGTGGAAATCCTAACGCCCAATCAACTCCTGAACCTTCTTTTCTGCTAAGTTTTGTTAGTTTGGGAATTTTCTCTTTAACTAAATTTAGACAGAAAAAATAAGCCTAAAAATTAATCTTTTCTTTTTTTTATTACGCTTAATTGTTGTAGTAGGTATCCGCCTACTTTTTTTTGTTTTAAGAGGATATTTGAAACCTTAAACAACCTGTAAATTAGCTATTGGCAGAAATGATTAAATATGAGACAATTTAATCACTTTGATCTGAATCAATGACGCTATTTTAAAAATTATGATGACTAATTCCCATATCCAATTAATTAACGATAACTCTCAACAAATTTTAGTTATTAATAACCCTAATAATGACTTTTCCATCCAAGGTACAATTACTATACCGGGTGATAAATCTATCTCTCATCGTGCTTTAATGTTAGGGGCGATCGCCACTGGAGAAACTACCATTGAAGGATTATTACTAGGAGATGATCCTCGTAGTACAGCTATTTGTTTTCAAGCTATGGGGGCAGAAATATCCCCATTAAATACGGACAAAGTTATTATTAAAGGTATTGGATTAGGAAATTTACAAGAACCCGATAACGTCTTAGATGCAGGAAATTCAGGCACTACTATGCGTTTGATGTTAGGATTACTGGCCTCTAGTGCGGGTAAATTCTTTACCGTTACTGGCGATAATTCCTTACGCTCTCGCCCTATGTCAAGGGTAGTTAAACCGTTGCAAGAAATGGGAGCATTAATTTATGGTCGAAATAATAATCAAAATGCCCCTTTGGCTATTCAAGGACAAAATCTTAAACCGATTCATTATCATTCCCCCGTAGCATCTGCCCAAGTAAAATCTTGTATTTTATTGGCGGGATTAATGACTAAAGGTAATACCACTGTAACCGAACCTGCTTTGTCTAGGGATCATAGTGAGAGAATGTTACAAGCCTTCGGAGCAAAATTAGAGATAGATACTGCTACCAATAGTGTCACCATAATTGGAGAAACTCCTTTATCTGGACAAAATGTAATCGTACCGGGGGATATAAGTTCAGCGGCTTTTTGGTTGGTAGCAGCGGCGATCGCCAATGATTCAGAATTAATTATCGAAAATGTGGGGGTTAATCCTACTCGTACGGGTATTTTAGAAGCCTTAGCCATGATGGGGGCGGATATTACCAAAATAAACGAAAGAATAACCGCAGGTGAACCTGTAGCGGATTTAAAAGTCAAATCCAGTCAATTAAAAGGTTGTACCATTGAAGGTGATATAATACCTCGTTTGATTGATGAAATTCCTATTTTAGCGGTGGCGGCTTGTTTTGCTGAAGGTACAACTATAATTAAAGATGCAGAAGAATTGAGAGTAAAAGAGAGCGATCGCCTAACCGTTATGGCGACAGAATTGGGTAAAATGGGGGCAAAAATAACAGAGTTTCCAGACGGCTTAGAAATCACAGGCGGTTTTCCTTTAACCTCCGCCAGTGTGGAAAGTTATCACGATCATCGTATTACTATGAGTTTGGCGATCGCCGCCATAAAAGCTCAAGGAAAAACAGAAATACAGGGAGCTCAAGCTGCTTCAATTTCTTATCCTAGCTTTATTCAAACCTTACAAGAAGTTGTTAAAAATTAAAGATATAGCTCTATGATTCAACCTAAAAAAGATGATAATTTTTGGTCAGCTTTACAAGATTTTAGACAAGGAGCAAATTTAGAATCTATTGATGATTGTCTTGATAATCTCAGAGATAAATCCATAGAAAAATTAGTTCCCCCTTTTTAAGGTAGGGCTGTTTCATTCTCAAGTAAGACGAATGGGGAGAGAGGGAAATGGGGAATTAGGGGGAAAAATGAAGTAATAGAGGAAAAAATCGACAAATTTAGTTTTTTTTTCGACATTAGGAAAATTTTG
>CAZWLZ010000362.1:0-3773 GCA_964634505.1 uncultured bacterium
GGGCTAACTTTAGAGGGGCTAACTTTAGAGGGGCTAACTTTAGAGGGGCTAACTTGAGAGGGGCTGACTTGAGTGAGGCTTACTTGAGAGGGGCTGACTTGAGTGAGGCTTACTTGTATGACGCTAACTTGAGTGAGGCTTACTTGAGTGAGTGAGGCTTACTTGTATGACGCTAACTTTAGTGGTGCTAATTTAATGGGTACAAATTTAACTCAATCTAATTTAAAGTATGCCATTGTAGAAGGTGCAAAGTTTAGAAATAATGAGGGAATAACTGAGGGATTAAAACGAGATTTAATTACAAGAGGGGCAATATTTGCCGATGATTTTGGAGCAGGCGATAGGAAATTAGCGAAGGTTTAACGTCTATAAAACAATCTGATCAAAATCAAGTACTTTTAATTCTAAATTCCTTTCAAAAATTTCATCTATGGTTAGCATTTCACCATTAATAGTCATCATTTTATGATCTTTAGTTGCCTTAATAATCGAACCATTATCTAACTGATATTCCCATATTTCTTGTTCACCTCGATCGTGAAATTGGGCGATCTCCTGAGTATAAATAAAGCCATTTTGATCTACACTATAAACATGACAATCGATCTTATTTTCAACGATTTTGCCTATCGGTAACGCCCCAAATTCAACCGTTAAAACGGGAGTATCATAACTAAGACAATATTCAGCAAAATTAACCATTTGTTCAAATAAATTCTCAGAAATAACTCTATTTACCCCATTTTTCATCGCACCATCAATAAAATTTTCTCGCTGTTTTTCCATTTCTGATGATTTCTTTTTACCCATAGCACGACGCAATAAATCCGCTTCCCCTAAAGAATAACCCGCCAAATCTTGAGCCATTTTCATAATTTGTTCTTGATAGACTAAAACGGCGTAAGTCTCTTTTAATATAGGTTCTAACAATGGGTGATCATATTTTATCTCTTCTCTTCCATGTTTTCTATTAATAAAAATAGGAATTAATCCCGCATCTAAAGGACCTGGTCGATACAGTGCTAAAATAGATGAAATATCTTCAATTCCAGACGGTTTTAAATCTTTTACGATCTGTTTCATGCCGTCTGATTCTAACTGAAATATCCCTTCTAAATCCCCTGATTCTAAGAGTTTATGAGTTTTTTCTACATCTTCAGGCAACTTTTTACTACGTCCTTTTGCCAATATATCTCGTGCCTTTCTCTCACCTAAAGGTATTTGATCAATATCAATAGTTATACCTTTATTTTGTAAAATAAATTCTGCCGTTTTTTGTAAAGTAGTTAGATTTTTTAAGCCCAAAAAGTCCATTTTCAGTAATCCTAAAGCCTCCAAATCTTCCATATAATACTGAGTTACTACCGCACCATCATTATTTTTATGTAAAGGGACAATTTCATCTAAAGGCTGACTAGAAATTACCACACCTGCCGCATGAACTCCAGCACTTTTATTCGTGCCTTCGATACGCATCGCTAAATCGATCCATTTGGTCACTTGTGGGTCATTATCATAGAGTTCTTTAATCTCAGGCGAGGGGGTGTCATCTGAAATCATTACCTTTAATTTCGCTGGTTTTCCTCTCGAAACGGGAATCAATTTTGCCATAGCATTAGACTGGGCAAAAGGTATCCCCGACACTCTAGCCACATCTTTTAACACTGCTTTAGAAGTCATGCGATTAAATGTAACAATTTGTGCTACATTTGCCTCGCCATATTTTTGAGTAACATATTTGATCATATCATCTCGGCGATCGATACAAAAATCCGTATCAATATCAGGCATAGACTTGCGTTCAGGATTTAAAAAACGTTCAAATAATAAACCATGATGAACAGGATCAATATTCGTGATAGTTAAAGCATAGGCTACTAATGAACCAGCAGCCGAACCCCGACCTGGCCCTACTGGAATACCTTGTTCTCGGGCATAGGCGATGTAATCCCACACTACTAAGAAATAGGTAGAAAAACCCATTTTTTGCAGCATTTTTAACTCATATTCTAATCTTTCCTTATAAACCGTTTCTACTTCTGTTCGATCTTGACAATTTAACCTTTTTAGTAAACCTTTCCAAGTCACTTCCTCTACATAACTATCAGCAGTATGACCGGGGGGGACATCAAAATTAGGAATACGAGGTTCACCTAATACTTTATAAGGTTGAATTTTTTCGGCTATTTCTAAAGTATTATCGATCGCCTTTTTGATAGTTTCATCTGTTAGATGATCTCGAAATAATAATTTCATTTCGGCTTCAGATTTTAAATATTCTGTGCCACTATATCTTAATCTTTTTTCTTCTTCTATATTTTTATTTGTTTGGATACAAAGCAAAGCGTCATGGGCTTCTACGTCATAACAAGTAATAAAATGAGAGTCATTTGTAGCAATAATTTTTATCTTTAATTTCTCACTTATTTTAACTATTTCAACATTAACAATTCGGTCTTCTTTTGACCCATGATCTTGAATTTCAAGGTAAAAATCATCGCCAAAAATTTCTTGATACCACTTAGCAATTTCTATGGCTTTTTTACGATCTCTTTGTAATATTGCTTGAGGAATTTCGCCTCCTAAACAGGCACTTGTAACGATTAATCCTTCGTGATATTGTTTTAATAATTCTTTATTGATACAAGGACGTTTCATTATGCCCTTGCCTTGGATGCCTTTGAGGTGTGAAATGGTGGTTAATTTAACTAAATTTTGATAACCCTGTTGATTTTTAGCTAATACTACTTGATGATATTTACGGTATTTTTGTTGAATTTCGATGTCCCCATTGATAACATACATTTCATTGCCGATAATGGGCTTAATTCCTTTACTTGCACAAGTTTTAATTAATTCGATCGCCCCATACATTACCCCATGATCGGTTATGGCGATCGCCGACATTTCTAATTCCACCGCCCGATCAACTAAAGCTGGAATTTGAGATGCACCATCAAGAAGACTATAATCTGTATGAATATGAAGCCCTACAAAACTCATAATAAAAGAATCAATTTATTTTTAAAAATATAAATTTTATAGTATCATAAAAAAATATTAAAACTTTTTAATTTATCATTAAGAATTAACCATTATGAATCAAGAAAATAATAAAAGTATCTCAGAAAAATTAAAAGATTTAGAAGTAGAAATAAATGGAGAAAAATTTACTCCTAGTGAAAGTTTAGAAGTAAGTAAAAATTGGTTTTTTGCATTACCAAAAGTAGCTCAATTAGCCATAGGATTAATAGGAATAATGATTACTTTATCCTTAATTGGTACAGTATTTTCTTTATTAAGATTTTTAATTAGTTTATCTATTTTAGGTGTAATTATTTATGTTATTTATAAATTTTTAAACAATCAAAAAACTGAATAATAAAATTTAATAATTAACAAAAAATTTTTGATAAATGATCCAATTAGTGGCAAAATTATTAGTAAAACTTGCTCAATTTAAGCATGAATACTTTAATTGTTTCTGGTAATCTTAATTCTTTAAATCAAATAACCGAATATGTAATCGAGATTACAAAAAAAGTAGGATTAAATGAAATAAAATCTTATAAATTACGGTTGGCGATCGATGAAATTGCTACTAATATTATTATTCATGGCTATCAAGAAGCAGGATTAGAAGGCAATATTAAATTATATAGTGAAATTAATCCTAACTGTTTAACCTTTATTTTAGAAGATACAGGGACTTTTTACGATCCTACCTGTAAACCGCCACAACAAAATTTTAAGTTACCTCTGACTCAAAGGCC
>CAZWLZ010000363.1:0-3758 GCA_964634505.1 uncultured bacterium
ACATTCATCAGGTTTATCCAAGTTTTTAATACATATCCGTCTGGAAGATTCAATAAATGTATCGATTTAAAAAAATCTTGACTATGAGCTTTAGTCATTCCCGATACACTGTTCAAAAGTTCCAAAACACGGATAATTAAGCTAGGTAAACTCTGAGTAATCTCTAATTGGTTAGTATTTCCTAAGATGTTATTCACCATCATTTTAGCAGTTACAGGATCATGCCAATAAAAACTATGAGCATCTGTTGCACCTAATGCCGATGCTGTATGTATTTGCCCTAACCTATAAGCAGTGGTTTCTGCTAAATTAGCATCTTGCATCAGATATTTATCTTTAATTAAAAAAGTTTCTGGGTTATTTTGAAACGAAAATTCCAGAGGATAAGCTACTAAATCGGAACGATGTATAATATTAATCCATCGTGATAAATTAATTTCTTTAACAACTTCTGATAATTTATTATTTGTTATTCCTAACATCATATTAAAATAAATAATCGGAGAGCCTATAGTGGTTACTGTTTTGAGATTAACTACCTTCAATTTAGCTGATTTATTTTTATTGGTAATCATTGCTTTTATTTTCCAAGCCGAATCTTCAGACTCAAATCTATCAGAAAAAAGAATATCCCATAAAATAACTGAGCCAAGAGAATGAGCTATGATATGTAAATCTTCTTCCTCTTCTGTATATTGTTCAATATATTCACTTAATTGTTGTGCTATTATTTGCCTAACTTTAATACCTTTTTCATTATTAAAATAAGTCAGTGCATCTCCAAAAAAATCAGCTATAAATCCTTCTCTAATGTCTTTATAACGAAAAATCTCTTCAATGTGTAAATTATTATTCTGGCTAGATACTGTATTTAAACTATCGTCTATTCCGTGCCAAATTTTAGGAGTTTCTTTGAGCAATCCTCCCCAAAAACTAGAATAAAAATAAGGAGTAGGTTTTTGTCTTTCTCTAAACTCATTTTTAATTAATGTTGTTAATTTATCAGCGTATTGTACATCTCTAGTAGCAACTCCATGAATAAAAAAGACTAGCATAAATATTAATTAATATTGAGTTTAATAGTTTGAGTTTAATTATTATATATTAGGAAATAACTTTGCTTTCAATATAATTTTAATTTAGATTAAATTATTGAGGTATTGAAGTTTTTAGTTATGCTGACGATGTTATTGATTTAATCTAAAACTTTCCCCATTAATCTAACACCTAAAACCTAACACAGAATAGCTTTTTAGTTAATCTCAAACCTTTTGCCTAAAGTTAATTTATAATTTGGATAATAATTTTATCACCATAGTCAGCAGGAAAAATATTAAATAAAAACTCAATAGTTTTTCCTTCAAAAATACGACTAACTAAGGCTTCTTGCATAATTCCTCGTCGATCTTTTCCTTGATCTAAATAGGCTATTAAAATTAGCCTATTTTTAATCATTACAGCTATACTTTTTGGTAACTGAAAAACTTCTTGTAATACTCCATCTATTCTAAAACGTACTCGGAATGAATAATCCTCAGCATTAAATTCAATATGAATATAAGTTGCTTTATCTTTTATGGCTTTGATTAAAATTTTATTAACTAAAGCGATTATGGGCGGTTGATTTGCATCTTCTTTAATTTCGTTATCTTCATCATAATTAAAGACATTTTTAACAAGAATATCTTGAATATCTACATTTTGTGAAGGTTGAAAACTTCTGGTAATCAAAGCAAAAAAATCTTTGATTTTTAATGTCAAAATTTCGATAATATTTGTTTTATTTACTGATTTTTTTTGTGGATGATCGTTAGATTTACTTTTAACTGTGTTAATACTATTTAATTGATTTTCAAGAAGTCCCTTGTTAAATTCTCTCCATCTGATTTGACTGACTAATTTATCTACATCTTCTTGACTAAAATTTATTGCCTTTTGTTTTATTCTTTCTCTTTCTTCTTTTGCTTTTTCTCTTTTTATGTGTTGTTCAAATTCATAATGTTTTTTGACTACAATATCATAGTCTTCTTTTCTAATAACAACTTTTCGCAAGGTTAATTTTTGATAGCGAAGTATTTGGTTAATGGTATCAATCGCTGCTAAATCATCAGGATTAACCATTGCTACCACTAAAACCTTAAGATTTTTTTCTAGTTTTATAGGCAGTAATTGATAGCGGCGACAATTCTCATAGCTTATAATGTTGGAGTGAATTAACTCATTAATTTTTATTAAATTAAATTCAGTTGAATCAATTTCAATACAATCTAATCCATATAAAATTTTTAGATCAAAAATTTGATAATTTTTATACTGTTTAAGTATTTTATACTGTTTAATTAATTCTGGAGAAAGTTGGTATTCTAATGATTGTTCAATCGATTTGACTACGTCTCCATAATTTTGTTTAATTCTTTTAAAAAGTTGTGGTAAGTGTTCTTTATTAATACATCCTGATTGAATTAATTTATGATAAAAAGGATGATAACAAGGATTTTTGACAAGAATATTTATAGCTATATGTAAAAGTTGATCAAAATTATCTTTGGTTATGGAGACACGTTTAATTATGTAATTATTATCATTATTATTTTTAATTAATTTTTGGAAATTTAAAGGATATAAATCATCAATATTAATCATGGCAATGATTATAATTGGTTTTTTTTTGTTTTTTAGTATCTTGATGGGTAAAAATTGATAACGTTGACACTCACTAATATTAAAGAGTAACTCAATTAACTCACTCATTTCTTCTTCTTTTACTTTCGCGGGTGTAATTCTTCCTAGTTGATATAGTTTCTCTAATATTTGGTTATATTCTTCTTCCGTTATTCTTAAAATTTGTACTTCAAATCCTTGATTTTCTATCCTTCCTTTAATTTTATTCAACACCTGTAAATCATCACGATTTACCATTGCTACTTGTAATATTTTTTTAGTTGATTTTTCTGTCCATAAATCATCATCTATATCTATACTTTCTTCTATGATTCTTATGGGTAATAATTGATGGCGATCGCCATAATCACCAAAATTGATAGGTAAGACACAATTAACTAAGTTTTCTATCTCTTCAAAAACCAAGTCATTTATATTTAACTTATTTATATTCTCTGACATAAAAATTCTCCTGTAATTTTTCATCTCAATTAGAATTGATCAAAATAAAAAACAGGAAAATCTAATTGAGTTTGTTAATTCAATCTTTCCCAAAAGGTAAAGATAATCGATCAGACATAGCCTTATTATTGGAAGATAATAAAAGATTACGAATTAATCTTGCTGTCGCTTTTTGTGCTAATCCGCCAACTATTTTTTGTCCTAATTTTTGACTTTCTGAATTTTGAACTAATTTAGTAATCATTGATACCACTTTTAAAGGATCATAACCTTTAGTTTGCTGCATAATTTCTACAATATTCGCTAAATGTTCCATAGATTTATCATTATTTTGAGTTTGTAAATCGAGAGGTTTTTCCATTACCTTAAAACCGATAGTTTCTCGAAGAGAATTAGCAAAATCAAACCAAGTTTTACGTCCTAAAATATCTAAATTATTAATGATTTCAGTAGCCAAATTTTCCCTAATAAAAGCACCTCTTTCTGAAAATAAAAACTCGATCGCCTGATCAAGAACTTTATCAAAATCATAATCAGGAGAATCTTTTGCATTGCGTAATAAATTCTCTAAACGATTCCAACGAAAACTACCATCTTTAAATAATAAATCCTTCAAAGAAGCCCTTAATTGTTCA
>CAZWLZ010000364.1:0-3746 GCA_964634505.1 uncultured bacterium
TAATCTTAATAGTAATAAAATTGCTTTTACTACAGATTCTTATGTGGTAAATCCTTTATTTTTCCCAGGTGGTGATATTGGCTCGATGGCTGTTTATGGTACGGTGAATGATTTAGCTATGTCGGGGGCAATTCCCAAATATTTAAGTTTGAGTTTTATTTTAGAAGAAGGTTTAGAAATTAAGACTTTATGGGAGGTGGTAAAGTCGATCAAAAAAGCAGCTTTAATAAGTAACATAAAAATTGTTACTGGTGATACTAAAGTAGTGGAAAAAGGTAAAGGCGATCGCCTATTTATTAATACATCTGGAGTAGGAATTATTAATCATAATTTAGAGATTAATTATACTTCTATAAAATCTGACGATGTGATTCTTATTAGTGGTGATATTGGACAACATGGTATAGCGATTATGGCCATTAGAGAGGGTTTATCCTTTGAAACATCTATTAAAAGCGATTCTGCCCCTGTTGCCCAAACTATTTTAGAGTTGTTAGATGCTGGTGTAAAAATTCATTGTTTAAGAGATTTAACTAGGGGCGGATTAGCAAGTGCTTTAAATGAAATTGCCATTTCTTCTAAGTTAGAAATAACTATCAATGAAGATTCTATTGCGATTAAAGAAGAGGTAAAAGGGGCTTGTGAAATATTGGGTTTTGATCCTCTTTATGTGGCTAATGAGGGGCAATTTGTCATGTTTATTTCTCCTGAAGATGTTGAACTAAGTTTGAGTATTTTAAGAGCAAAAAACAGTAATGCTAATATTATTGGAAGTGTGAAAAAAACAACTAATTCTTTAGTCGTTATGAATAGTAAAATTGGGGCAAAAAGAGTAGTAAATATGTTAAGTGGTGAACAATTACCTAGAATTTGTTGATTTATACTTATTCCCAACACCCCAACACCCTAATACCCAAAACCTAATTAAAGCACCCTAATAATACTAGCAATATGTTTAATAGTATTTAAACTATGAATTTTGGCGATCGCCTTAGAAAAATTACCTTCGTTTACATAATGAGTTACTACTACAATTTCAGCTAAATCATTTTTAAAACCAATTTGTACTACGGATTCTAAACTTACGGAAAAATCAGCAAAAATAGTTCCTAAATGTCCAATTACCCCCGATACGTCTGCACAGAGAAAACGAGCATAAAATCGACTATTAATCGCCTCCATAGGGGTAATTTCACTGTCATCTTGAGGGGAATAACTTAATAAAGAATCTAATTGTATATTTTCAGATTTATTTTGTAATACATTAACGATATTAATTAAATCAGATGTTACCGCACTAGCAGTTGCACCTGCACCTGCCCCAGGCCCGTAAAACATTACTTGTCCTAAAGGTTCACCTTCTACTAAAATGGCGTTAAATACCCCATTAACGTTCGCTAAAGGGTGGGCTTTGGGAACAAAAGTGGGGTGTACTCTTAATTCAAGAGACGGACTGTAATTAGGGTTATGTGCCGTATTCTGTGGATAATCACTTTTGGCGATTGCCAATAATTTAATGACAAAATTTAATTTATCAGCATAATTAATATCGGCACTGGTAATATGACGAATACCCTCACAATAAACATTTTGGCGATCAATTTTTTTGCCAAAAGCCAAAGAAGCCAGAATCGAAATTTTATCAGCAGCATCAAAGCCATCCACATCAGCACTAGGATCAGCTTCAGCATAACCTAATTGTTGAGCTTCTGTTAAAACTTCCTCAAAATCCGCCCCATTTTGAGTCATGCTCGTAAGTATATAATTGGTTGTACCATTAATAATACCGATGATCGTATGTAAACGATTAGCCCCCAAAGATGTCTTTAACGGTTCAATAATGGGAATACCCCCCCCTACGGCCGCTTCTAATAAAACATAAACATTCGCTTTTTTCGCTTCAGCATAAATTTCTGCACCATAACGAGCAATTACCGCTTTATTAGCAGTAACAATGTGCTTCCCATTGGCGATCGCCTGTAAAATTAAAGTTCGTGCGGGTTCTAAACCGCCTATTAACTCTACAATAATATCAATCTCTGGATCATTAACAATGGATTCCAAATCTGTAGTTAAAGTATTGGGAGGAATTTTTACTTGGCGATTTTTTTCTGGCGATCGTACACCGATTTTTTTTATTTCAATATCTTTAATTAAAGGATGTCTGCCCTCTGGATTAAGCAAAATAGATGCCGTGCCGCTACCAACCGTACCTAATCCCAATAAACCGATCTTAAAAGTCACTTTTAGTCACCCTAATTTTTTTACTATTATCAAAATAATTATAGTTACTTCTTGTAATAAATTTAGTTAAAAGTCATTTTACCAATTACCAATTCCCCAACACCCCATTACCTATTAATCAATCTTCTTTATTAAATTTATCCTCATAGGCTAACCAAGCCAACTCAACTAAAGCATCAAAAATAGCCACAGCCACATCAACTCCTCCTTTATTACCATTAACCCTAATATAAGGAGCAAAATAATTATCAAACTTAGCATTAATAATATCTGAACGTAAAAAATTAGGAGGAGTGGCAATAATTAAAGAAGGTTGCACTTCTCCAGAATCAATCAAATCCAATAAAGCCGTTAACATTAATTGATTTTGTCCAATAATACAAATCGCCCCCGGATAACGTTTTAGCAGAGTTTTTAAAGCCCAAGATTTCTTATTTTTTTGTGTTGATGCCGTAGCAATTTCTTGAAGACAATAAATAGGATTACAAAAAGTATGCTCTAAGCTAGTCATAATACCAGCTTGAACCATTGGTACATCAACAATTAAACTACTACGACAAACCAAAGCAGAAGCTCCATTTTGAAGCGGTTTTTGATAAAACTTCAAAGAGGAATGAAAATCAAAATCCCCCGTATTATGAATAACACGCCTCACAACTTCATATTCTGCTGGAGTAAAATCATTGTTATCAATTTCTTTATCAATAAAAGCTAAATTCTGAGCGGTGACGATATTCCATTCCATAAATTAAATTTTTATTTATTAGGTATTAGGTATTAGCTAATGGGTGTTAATTTGAAAGCATCTAACTCTTGTGATCAATCAATTAGAGGATAATTTTATATTTAGTTTTTAACTGTTTAATTTCTTGTTCAATTTTATCTATTTTTTTTAGTAAATTTAACTTTTGAAAACTAGAATAAGTTTGCTTTAATTTAGCCATTAAAACGTTTCTTTTTTGTTCTAATTGGTGGTTAAGTGCATTAGCTTTTCGGTTATTAATCAAGGCTTGATAATCAATTTTATCCTTTAACTTTTCTTTTAAATTATTTAATTCATTATCTACTTCTAAACTTCCCCAAACTTTTTCTTCTAAATATTCTTGAGTAATTTTATTAATAAAAAAATAATTTTCATAGTAATTATTAACGACATTAGGCGGATTAAACATTTTTGTTAAACCATAAATACCTAACCCTAAAACACCGCCTGATAAAGCCATTGTACCCATACCTAAACCAAATGCTGTACCTCCTATGCCTAAACCAACACCGCCGATAGTATTATAGAAACCAACTCCTGCTAAACTACCTAAACCAGTAGCAACATAACTTTGGCGATCGCCAGTTTGTAAAGCATGAATACCCCCATATAAAGCCGTACCAGTTACCGCACCGATTCCAGTCATTGCCCCTAATCCTAAACTAATTCCCCCAAAAACTCCGACTAAACCAACACCGCCGATAGTATTATAGAAACCAACTCCTGCTAAACTACCTAA
>CAZWLZ010000365.1:0-3718 GCA_964634505.1 uncultured bacterium
TGTTGGCACGTAAAGGAATCAACATATCATAATAGCTAGTTACCCCTTCACAAAACCATAAAGAAGTAGTGTAATTTTCCTGATCATAATCAAATTTTTCAAGTTCTTTGGGGCGAATTCTTTTAACATTCCAAAGATGAAAAAACTCATGAGCCACTAATTGTATAAAACGATCATATTTATCTTTATTTTTAAGAGAAAAACGAGGATAATTTAAAGTACAACAATTTTTATGTTCTAAGCCTCCAAAGCCTCCACTTGATAAATGTAATAAAAAAAAATATTCTTCATAAGGTAAATCTTTAAATATTTCAACAGCAGTTTTAATAATTTTTTTAGTATCTTCAATTATGTGTTGAATCTCAAAATTTCCTTCACTATAAATTACCCATTGATGGTTTTTTCCTAATACTTGAAAATCATAAATTTTTTGTTTTCCTATTTCAAAAGGACTATCAACTAAAGTATCAAAATTAGCAGCTTTAAAAGTATTTTTTTCTTGTTCTATTTTTGGTAAAGCTGTAGATATAATCCAGTCAGTATAAGGAGGAATGATTTTAATTGTAATAGGTAAATGCTCTAAATTAGGGATATAAAAAAATAAAGCTGCTCCATTAAAATAGCCATGATTTAGATTTAATTCATTAGTTCTAACAGTTAGTTCATTGGCGAAAACTTTATATTTAATCTGAATATTTTGATTAATATTATTATCAATAAACCAATAATTTTTACTAATTTTTTGATAATTTATCTTCTCACCTGTTTCAAAATTAATTACTTCCAACTCTTGAATATGACGAGCATATTCTCTTACTAAATACGATCCAGGAGTCCATACGGGCATTTTTAAATGTAGAGATAATTCTTGCCAATTACTAATATTTAAGGACACTTCAAAAAGATGATTTTGAGGTTCAGGCATTCTTACTTCATATATTAAGTTTGGTTCATTTTTAAGCATTAATTTACTATTAATTAAATTCATTTTATTTTAAGGTTTTTTGTATTATGTAACCCCCCCAACCCCCCTTAAGAAAGGAGGAGTTAGAGAGTTAGAGTGTTAGTTAGGACGTTAGGATAATCAACTTTTCTTATTCCCCCTTTTTAAGGGGATTAGGGGCATCAATTATTTAGCAATTGTCCAAAAAGGAAAATTTTGACTAGGGTTAATAGTTACACCAGTAACGCCATTATGAGCAAAAGCATAATCTTTTGTTTGCCATAAGGGAATATAAGGCACTTCTTCTGCTAATATAGTTTGAATTTCGGTAAAAATAGTTTGACGAGTGGCAGGATTAAAATCTTTACGAGCCTGATCAATAAGTTGATTTAAAAGAGGATCATAAAAAAAAGAACCTTGAGTTTGTGATCCTCCTTCAATACAGCCTTCTGCTTTTGAACCTTGGACACAATCTAAAAATGGTTGAATATAATTATCAGGGTCTAAAAAGTCGGGATACCAATCCGCTAAAAAAGAAGGATAAATACCTTTTCCCAGATTACTAAAAGCGGTAGCACTTTCTACCCCATTTGGTTCAAATTTGATCATGCCCCCTAATTTTTCATCAGCTAAGGCTTTAAGAGTAGCAGCTACAGCTGATCTAGTATTAGATGCCGATGGATACCAAATTTCAACTACTGCTGGTTTAGCCGCTGAAAATCCTGCTTTTGTTAATAATTCTTTTGCCTTTTCAATATTACTATCTCCGTAAAGAGTTTGAAAAGTAGGTTTATAAACGTTAAAAACACTTGGGATTAAGCTATAAACTGGTTCGGCTTGTCCTTGTAATACTCTATCAATAATTAATTGGCGATCGATTAAAGCGGCGATCGCCTGTCTAACTTCTACTTGATCTAAAGGTTTCAGATTCCTATTTAAAACCATATAACTAACGACTGTACCTTTTCCCTCAATTTGTTGCCATTTGCCTTTTTTTGCCTCTTGAATCAAAAGATTAGTTTGTACGGGGGCAAAAGATTGATAAGCTACATCAACAGCATTGGTACGAAAACTATTAAATAAGTTAGCGGAGTTGCCGCCATAAATAGACATATCTATACCTTGATTTTTAGGTTTTTCACCCCAATAATTATCAAAAGGACTTAAACTAATTGATTCAGTGGTAAATTTTGTTAATTTATAAGGACCTGTAGCTACTAATTCATTAGGTTTAAATTGACCTGCTCCAATGGTATAAAATTTAGGAGACACCGCACAAGTTCCGGGGAATGCTAATAAAGAAGGAAAGGCAGAAAATGGCTTACTTAATTTGATCGTAATTTCATATTCTCCAGTTGCTTCTATCGTCTCAATAGTATCAGCTAATAAAAAAGAAGGTTTCCCCGCATTTTTAATAAAACGTTCTAGGGAAAATTTCATAGCCTCCGCATTAAAAGGAGTACCATCATGGAAGGATACACCTTCTCGCAAAGGAATCACATATTCTAAACCATCACTACTGATAGTAGGCATTGCTGTTGCTAAAAGTGGTACTAATTCAGTTGTGCCAAGTTTATAGGTATAAAGACTTTCGCCTACATTATAAATAATGTTTAATCCCGCTAATTCATAACTATCAGCAGGATCTAAGGTACGAGCGTTCAGGGTTGTACCTATGGTAATATTGCTCTTAGTATTGGTGTTATTATCGGTGTTGGCTGGATTAGTAGTTGTGGGAGCTTGATTTCCTCCGCTACAAGCTATGACTAATAAGGCACAACATAAACATAATCCTAAATATTTGATTGATTTTATTAACAGTTTCATAAAAATTTTTAACCTAGATCAAATTTATTTGTTTCTACAATTATTCATTTTGTATAGTTATGATATTTTAATATCTTTTTCTTTAAAATAGTTTTTAATCACTTTTTTGTTATAGCAATGGATAAGTTTTGTTCTGACAAAAGACTAGGTTAACTCGTTGTTTTGCCTAACCCGTTGTTTTTTCCTAACAATTATGGTTATTGATATAACCGAAAATCTAATCCTAATACCTTCTCTAAACCTAACTATATTCCCCAACAACCTCCCTATTAGCCATTCCCAACAACCCAACACCCCATTCCCTATTCTCTATTCCCTAATCTGTTATAATTATTGATTCCTAACTATACAATTATTAAATTTTTTACTATGTTTTGGGCAGATAAAATAGCTGAAAGTGCGAAAGAATACCAAGTTGTTAATGATTCTAAAACTCCGTCTGGTCGTGTTCATGTAGGTTCTTTGAGAGGAGTTATAATACATGATGTTATTTATCGTGCTTTAAAACGAGCTGGAAAACCTGTAAAATTTCTCTATGGTGTTGATGATTACGATGCTTTAGATACGGTGCCACATTATTTAGATCAAGAAAAATTTAGTCCTTATTTGGGTTATCCTTTGTGTAATGTGCCTTCCCCTGGCGATCGCCAAAGTGATTATGCTAAGTATTTTATGGCGGAATTTTTAGAAGTTTTTGATTATTTAGGGGTAAAACCAGAAATTTATTATTTGCGTGATCTTTATAGAGAAGGTAAGTTAAATTCTTATATCGATACATTTTTTAAAAATTCTCATTTGGTTAGACAAGTTTATAAAGATGTTAGCAAAGCAGATAGACCCGATAATTGGTATCCTTTTCAAGTAATCTGTGAAAATTGTGGCAAAATCGCTACCACTGTGGTAACTGATTATAATGGTTCGGAAGTTTTTTATACTTGTAAACCAGAT
>CAZWLZ010000366.1:0-3714 GCA_964634505.1 uncultured bacterium
CCCTAGTGGGTTTAAGGATAATCCTTATCCAGTGTTTTTAGCTTCTGTTAGTGGTAATATCGATTTAGGTATCGTTTTGGGGGGAGATGGCACTGTATTAGCTGCTGCTAGGCATTTAGCCCCCTCTGATATTCCTATTTTAACTATTAATGTGGGAGGCCATTTAGGTTTTTTGACGGAATCTTTAGATTTGTTTCAAGATATGGATTCTGTTTGGCATCGTTTGGAGTCTGATTTATTTGCGGTAGAAAGACGCATGATGTTAACGGGGCAAGTTTTTGAGTATAATAATCGGCAGGAAATTGAGGGCTTTAGTGATATTTTTTATTGTTTAAATGAAATGTGTGTTAAACCCGCTTGTATTGATAGAATGCCTACTTCTATTTTAGAAATGGAGATTGATGGGGAGGTTGTTGAGCAATATCACGGTGATGGTTTGATTGTCTCAACTCCAACAGGCTCAACTTGTTACACTGCTTCGGCTAATGGTTCGATTTTACATCCGGGTATGATGGCGATCGCCATTACGCCCATTTGCCCTTTAAGTTTATCTAGTCGCCCTTTAATATTGCCTCCTGCTTCAGTGGTAAATATTTGGAGTTTGGGAGATTATGAATTAAATAATAAGTTATGGATGGATGGGGTTTTAGCTACGTCTATTTGGCCTGGGCAATGGGTATCAATTAAAATGGCGGAATATTTTGCCAAGTTTATTATTTTAAGCGAATCTTACTCGTTTTATAAAATTTTACGAGAAAAATTACATTGGGCAGGGACTAGAATACCCTATCATAATAATCATCGTAATTAGGAAAAATATCGCTATAATTAAAGGTTTATCAAGGATCAAAAATGACTAATTAATTATTAATATGGCATTGTCACAATGGTTAAAAAAAGCAACTAAATTAAGTCAAAAATTAGATGTAAAACGTCAATCAATCATAGCGAAAATAGAAAATAATCCTTACTATCGCTTTCAATCAGCGATGGAGATTGAAATCGCTAGTCAATTAAATGTGAAAATAGATGTTAATAAGGCAACAGTTGATGATTGGTTAAGATTACCTCATATTTCTATTCATCAAGCTAAGCTGTTGGTAAAATTGACTGATTCGGGCTTACAATTTTTATGTTTGGAAGATTTAGCCACGGTATTAAATTTAAACCCCACTAAGATCATTTTTTGGCAACCTATTCTCTCTTTTTGCTATTATGATCAAGCTAGTATCATAACCCCTCAAAAAATTGATATTAATAGGGCTTCTTTTCAAGAATTATTAAATATTAGTTTTATCAGTAGTGAGTTTGCTGAGAAAATTATTAAAGATAGAGAAAAAAATGGAAATTTTCAAGACCTAGCCCATTTTAAACAAAGATTATCATTAAATAGTGATTTTGTCTATCAATTAATGAATTATTTAAAATTTAATTAAGTTTTTTCCTTTGCTGCAGTTAGCAAAAATTACTAAAATTAACAAGTATAATTAGTTTTACGACTTTAATCACTTTTTTGTGTGCATTTAAGTTCAAATTATTGTACTCTCTAAAAGAGCTACTTTTAGTGCTAATTAAAATAGCAAGTTTTTGATTAATTAAAGTAAAAATATATGATCAATTCAGAATTGAACAATTCTAATTTAAGTCGGCAAAAATGTTATTGTATTAATCCAAATTGCACTAAGTCTCAAAACGTTTTTAATGCTGGTTTTTGTGAAAATTGTGATTCAGAATTATTATTAGATAGTCAATATATTGCTGTTAATAAATTAGACGATAATGGTATTATTAGCACTTATGAAATTAGAAGTAATAAAGGCGAAAAAATATTAAAAGTTTTATATAATTATTCTTCTGAAAATCTCAGTTTTTTTAAGCAACAAATAACGTTATTAAATGATTTAAAAATAGAGGCAATCACCACCATTGAACCTAATAGTTATTTTTGTTTTTTTCCTAAAAATAATTCTCACCAGTTACATTGTGTTGTTATGGCAAAATATCAAGGACAAACTTTAACACAATGGTTAGAAAAAAGAGGCAATCCTATTAATGATCAATTAGCAATAAATTGGTTATTACAATTAATAAAAATTATCGGAAAATTACATAGTCAAAATATTATTCATGGTGATCTTAATCCTAATAATATTATCCTTACTCCTACGGGGGAATTAATAATAGTTAATATTTGTTTACTTCCAAATATTTATGATAAAAATTATGCAGCTAAAGAAAGAGTAAATGGTTATTTACTGCCGCAATCAGACTTTTTTTCTTTGGGATGTATTTTTATTTATTTATTAACAAATAAGGAAATATCTACTTTCTATGATCCTTTTGAAGATAAATTAAATTGGCGTAATCAGACAAATGTTAATGGTGACTTAATTGATTTTATAGATTATTTGACAGCAAGTTTACCTAAAAAACGTCCTCAAAATGCCGAAATTATTAAAAGAAGATTAATCGAAATTGAACAAGGTTTTGGTATAACAAAAACTGTTAATAATTCTTCAGAAAAAAACGTTATTTCTTTACCTGAAATACAAAGAAATTCTTTAGATGAAATAGAAGAAAATAGCTTAAATAATTCCTCAGAAAATGTTAGAAAAAAAAGGAAAAATAGGGCAAGAAAAAAGAAAAGAAAGTTTATTAAATCTTTGAAAAAAAATTGGATTATAATTATTGGTTTAAGTATTTTATTTAGTTTAGTATCTTTTGAAATTTACGATTATTTAAACAATAAATATAGTGCAAATCCTTTTATTACTATTAATAGTATTTCTAAATTAATTGCTACTTTTGGGGTAAATTCTAATAGTGCCATTACCCAAATTCGTTTTAGTCTTGATGGACAAAATTTAGCCACAACTTTTCAAAATAATATTGATATTTGGAATATCGCTGATCAAGAAAAAATTGGTCATTTAAAAGGTCATAATGATGTTGTTAATACGATCACCTTTTCTCCTAATAATAATATTTTAGTCAGTGGTAGTAGTGATAAATCTGTCAAAGTGTGGGATATTTTTACTCAAACAGAAAGAAAAACTTTTTTAGGTCATCAATCAGATATTTTGGCGATCGCCATTAGTCCAGACGGTAATATTTTGGCCAGTGCATCTAATGAGGGCATCATAATTTTATGGAATTTGAAAAATGGAAAAGCAATTACTACTATTAAAGCCCATCAAGAACGTATTTCAAGCATTGTTTTTACTCCTGATGGTAAAAAATTAGTTTCAGGTAGTAGTGATACTATCATAAAAATATGGGATGTAGAAAATATGCAACCAATCATGTCTTTAAAAGGGCATGAATTATGGATTAATACTGTCAAAATTAGTGCGGATGGTCAAATTATTGCCAGTGCTGGAGGTGATGGTAAAATTAATTTATGGGATATTAATTCAGGTAAATTATTAAATAGTTTCCTAGCACATAATGGCGCAGTTAATGATTTAAGTTTTAGTAATAACCAATATTTGGTTAGTGGCGGTGCAGATAAACAAGTAAAAATTTGGAATTTTACTACAGGCAAATTATCTTCTACTTTCGTTGGCCATGATAAGGCAATTACTGCCGTTGAATTTTCCCCAGATTCTAAAATTCTTGCCAGTGGAGATGGGGAAGGAATTATTAAATTATGGAAAGCAGATTAAAGGTATTGACACTCACCCGCTAAATGCTATCGCATTGTAACGGGCGATT
>CAZWLZ010000367.1:0-3712 GCA_964634505.1 uncultured bacterium
GAAGGTTGTTTAAGTATCCCTAATTTATTTTTAGAGGTTACACGCCCTAGGGCGATCGATGTAGTCTATAAAGACGAAACGGGAAGACAAATAAAAATGAAGGCATCAGGGCTTTTAGCAAGGGTAATACAGCACGAAATGGATCATTTAAAAGGGGTTTTATTTGTTGATCGAGTTGATGACTCTTTAGCATTAAATGATCAGTTAAATAAGCAAGGTTTTTCTACTCAAGCAGTAAAAAAAATCAATACTTAATTCTTCATAGTAATAGGGAATGGGTAATAACCGGTTTAGATAATTCTTTCCCTTTGCGTCTTTGCTTCTTTGCGAGACACAAATTAATATGAGTTATGTTTCTGATGTTTTATCCAAAGAATTATTACTTTTCCCAGAAGAAGAGTTAAATTGATCTGAATTATTTAATAAAGATTGTTCAGAAGATTCTAATACAGATTTTAACCAAGGGGTTGGAATAGGATTACGCGCGGGTGTTAAACCTTGTAATACTTCTGGTAAATTAAGGGCTTCTAAGGGTTTAGATTCTCTTAATTTATGCCATACAGATCGAGACATCAATAGGGTATGATTGATTCTTTGGGCGCCTATTTTTTCTAAATATTCCTCTCTTTCTGATTGGTAATCTCCTGATGATAAGTATAAAGATTGAGGAGGAAAACGTTTAATGACTACGGCCATTTTATTTAAGAGTTTGGGATATAACCAAGTATAGGCTGGATGAACAGTTAATTCTGCTTGGTGAGCAAATTCCCCGTTGGTACTTAATTCTAATCGAAAATAACCGATCGCCGCTTTTCTTTGAGGTTCAAATACATACCCACTAACGACTTCTTTGTGATTTAACCATTGATCAACTTTGATATTAAGATAACTAATAATACCTGTTTTAAAATCTTCTATATGGCGATCGAATACTTGTCTTAATAGGGGGGGCATAGAGACACAATCTAATTGATACAAAAGTTTGGCATCTGCATTACTAACGGGCAATAAATTGGGTAAGTCTGGCACATTTTCCGCTAAAGTTGTTAAAAGTTCTGGATTACAACGCCAATAAGTAAAATGGCCTAAAGGTTGAAAACCGTTTTGACGATATAAACTCAAGGTATTATCATCATTAACGTCCACTTCTAACATCCAAGTTCGAGCTTCCCATATTTTTTCAAAACAATAACGCAATAATTGCGATCCAATATTTTTATTCCCAATTAATATTTGATTAGTCGCTATATTTTTATTAATTAATATTTGGTCAATTCGCCATGTACTACGATTTTTATTATTAGGTGAAACTTGAATTAATCCTCTTAAATTGTCATTTTCCTCAGCTACATAAAGACAAAATTCATTTTGAAAAGAAGGAGCAAATAATTGAGTTAATTGTATTAATCCATAACAACTTTGAAATTTTTTTACTTGTTTGATTAATTTTTTTTGTGCAATGCTTCTTTCTTCTTTCGGAATTTCTGCTAATAAATTGGCGATCGCCTCTAAATCTTTAAACTGAACAAATCTGAAATTAATTTTAGAGTTAGAAAAAGTAGAATTATCCATAATATTTTGCACCCACCATAAGCAATATAGTTTTTTTATTCTATCTTAACGAAAGTTAGTCATAAGTAATTAAATTAAGATTGCCTCTAATTTTTTTTTGACAATCCCCATCATAATCTTAGATTATAATGGGGCATGATTATTTCACAGACAACTTAACTAACTCAAACAAGTTACCCTTTCTAAAGCCCGACAGTAAGTGTATTGTACAAACATTTTATTCCCCACTACTAATCCTCTATTATTTCCGATTACTTCTGCATTTATTACATCTCTATTTTTTTTCGTACCCACCATTAAAATTTTTGTTTTTCTACAACATAAACTAAAGAATGTTCTTGATTAAATCGTCATGATATAATTACTTATTTTCTTTTAATAACCAAAAACCAGCAAATGACTCACTTTCATCGGGAGATTGAATAGCTAAAAAGTGAATACCATCAGTTTCTTTTTTGCGATTTTCAAAAGCTTCGGCTTCGGCTTTAGTTTCAGAAGAAGTAATATTAGCCAAAACCCAACTATCACTAACACCAGTTTCTAAACAAATACGAGGAAACTCCCCTTTTTCTAAATGTAAATAACATAATTCTAAACCAGATAACCATCCAGCAAGAGGTAATGCACGAGGAGAAAACAAAATTAACCCTGAAATCTTAGTATTACCATCCAGATTACCCATCGATAAAGGAAAACTTTCGCCAAAACTAATATCCCATTCTTTCATCTCCTTGAAAGCCTCCGCTTCTAAACTCACTAAAGCCCATTTATCTTGTTTATCGCCTCTAATGGCATCAGGTAAAGGAATGGCATTATTAACAGGATACTGCACTGACGTTACCAGATTAGATTTTTGATCATAACCCGTTTGAAAAGGATAAAAATTTGTATTTCTATCCTCTAACCATTGGTTAAGTCGATAAGTACGGCGAGAAGGAAAGGCTGGAATATCACTCTCTTCACAGGCTTTATCAATCATGTTATTCATTTGACGGCGAAAAAAGCGAATTTTTTTAGGTTTCTCTCCGGCCTCTTGTATAGCTTCATTAATGGCATCTTTTAGCCAAATAGAATTAACTGTTTGATTAGGGCAAAATTTACTGTATTGAAAAAGTGAATCAATATTATCATCTATATTTGTAGGGGTTTCACAGATTAAGACTTCCCAAACTTTTTTATTATTTTCATCTAATATCGGACGTGAATAAAAATCTAATTCCCAAATTTTTGCCATGACTTATCTTGTACTTTAATCTTATTAAGTTAACTCTATTTTATAGCTAATCGTCAACTCTCTCTATTCTTTGCCATTGACATTCACCATTATCTGAAAAGTATGGTTTAATTAAATCAAAAGTAGCATCTTGGCGATCGCCAATTATAAAAAAATCGAAAAAAGTTAATAAATTTGGGGTTGAAAATCATCAGGTGTATCTAATTCAAATATTTGATCGTGAATTCTCGCTACATAAAATCCCTCTTGTAAGGTTTTTTGGCGTAATTCGGGAGACATATCAACGGTGGCTAAAATGCCGTAGAGTTTTTTATTTTGATGTTCAGGAAAAAAGAGACCAAAACTTTGTAAAATAGTTTTTAATTGAGTGATAGAATCTTCTCTAGCATGACTTTGAACCTCAACAATATAGGCAGTATTGAGATTACCATTAGTATAAGCTAAAACATCAATCTCAATATGTTCTCCTGCTTTACTAGCTCTTATACTAGGGCTAATAATTTCCATACCAAAGCGTTGCCTGAGAATTTTTTCCATAGAAGGAAGAGCCATACCTTCGGTAAAACTGCCAAATTTTTCCCCTAATCCTCCGATTTGTTTACCTAATTCTTTGAGTTGGCGATCAGTCTGTTTTTGTTGTTGACTAACTTCTTTGAGTTGTTGAGCATTTTCTTTTAATTGTTTGTCTGTCTCTTTTTGAGCTGCTGTTAATTCAGATTGTCTAGCTGTTAATTCTGCTAATAGTTTCCATACATCATCTGCAGTAGTCGTCATAAAATTTTTACCTTTTTAATTTTTATTCTCTCTATTTTATAGCTAATCGTTAACGCTCTCTATTCTTTGCCATTGACATTTACCATTATCTGAACATTTAGGTTTGATAATGGTAAATGTCAATGGCAAAGA
>CAZWLZ010000368.1:0-3700 GCA_964634505.1 uncultured bacterium
CCCATTCTCCCTATAATTATCGCTTTTTCTTTAGAATGAAACAGCCCTGCCTTAAGAAGGGGGAATGTAAATAAAAATAATGTCTTAACCTATTTTCTTTTACGACATCATCAAAAAATTAATTAGATGGTATAAAATTTTTAATTACTCTTAAAATGATCAAATATTTATGACAAAACCAAATTTATCAATTATCATACCAATGCGGGAAGGCGTTTGTGAGGATTGGTTAACAGAATTATCTAAAATTACTGGCAGTGTAGAATTTATTTTAGTATATCCTCCTAATGTTAAATTATTTACCACTGTTGATAGCAGAATTAAACAAATAATTAGTCCTTTAAGAGGGGAAGTAATTCAAAGAATTACAGCCTTATTAAATGCCTCTGGAATGTATGTTTTATCTATTAATTGTGATGAATATCTTTACCCTGATATTGAAGCAATTGCCCAAGAATATTTTAACCTTTTTCCTAATAGTTATTTTTTAAGATTAAGAACTAAATTATATCCTTATGGTAGTGCGAATCAACTATTAGAAGAATGGCAAAAAATCCCCTCTCTTCATAATTTTAAAGTTAAAACTAAAATTGATCGAGATATGCCTCAATCGAACTCTCTTCAAGAAATCTGTATTTCACCTTTAGAGAATAAATTTGATTTTTTTTGTATATTTAGACCTTTCCCCGGACGCAAAGATCATCATGGTAGCCACCAAGAAAATTTTGATAAAAAAATATGGAAAAACAGTTTAGTTCAACAAACTTTAATCGAAATTGTCGAAAAATTTACTATTTTTGGGGCTTTTAAATATGTCCCTTTTTGGTGCTCGGATAGACTATTAGGTTTATCAACTCAAGCTAAATTATATCAACAAGAATTAGCCCAAAAAGATTCGATTATTGCTCATTGGTTGCCTGAAAATTTTGCTCAAATTCGTACTGAAGATAATCCTCCTGAATATAGAGGCAAAAATAGACGTTATGTTTTAGCTGAACTTTTGCTGTTGATTTTATATCCCCAATATGGTTATTTTTGGAATTTGATTTTGTCTCAATGGCGTAGTATTTTTCGCTAAATTAAGATGATTTTATGGTTATTTTATGTAACGATAATAACCAAAAATTTAACCTAAAATAATCTCTTGTCTGCCATCTAAAAATTTTATTTCACTTCATTTATCCCTCAAGGGCTTAAAAATAATTGTAAATCTAAGTATTTGTATATAAGATAAATTTCATAGTTATAAAAACCTTAAAAAAGATTTATTTATGGATATTAAACTAATTAATATCGGTTTTGGTAATATTGTGGCCGCTAATCGAATTATTGCCATTGTTTCCCCTGATTCTGCACCTATTAAAAGAATTATTAGCGAAGCAAAAGACACAAATCATCTAATTGATGCTACCTATGGTAGGAAAACTCGTGCCGTAATTATCACAGATTCTAATCATGTGGTTTTATCCGCTATTCAACCAGAAACTGTGGCTAATCGTTTTTTTTATAAAGAAAGTTAAAATTAAATCAATAAATATAATTGATAATTGACTATGAAAGAAGGAAAATTGGTAGTAATTACAGGTCCTAGTGGCGTAGGAAAAGGTACTTTGGTTAAATCTCTTTTGTTAAATAATCCAAATTTATATTTGTCTATTTCTGCTACTACTCGACAACCTCGTTTAGGAGAAATAGATGGACAAGATTATTTTTTTAAAACTCGTACTGAGTTTGAAGCGATGATTGACAATCAACAATTATTAGAATGGGCGCAATATGCTGGTAATTATTATGGGACTTGGCGATCGCCAGTTGAAGAACAAATTAAAGAAGGGAAAATAGTTATTTTAGAGATAGAAGTTTTCGGGGCAAGACAAGTAAAAAAAGTCTTTCCTAATGCCTTATTATTGTTCATTTTACCGCCGTCTTTAGAGGTATTAGAATCCCGTCTCACCTTAAGAAATACTGACTCAGAAGAAGCGATTATCAAGCGTTTAGCTAAAGCAAAAGAAGAAATTTTAGCAAGTAATGAATTTGACTATCAAATAGTTAATGACTCTTTAGAAGTAGCAAAAACACAAATCGAACAAATTTTTAATAGTATAAATTGCTTAGATGACATAGAAAAGTAAACAACTTTCTCTTTCCTCTTTTTGGCTTCTTTGCCTCTTGGCGAGAAACAATCTCTTAATAAATTAAAGCAGATTATTTTTGATGTTGATGTAATTGTGTATTACATGATGGTACAGGGTCATAACCGCCCGGGTGAAAAGGATGACAAGATAAAATTCTTTTAATGGCTAAATAACCTCCTCGCCAAACGCCAAAATTTTCTAAGGCTTCCTTCGCATATTGTGAACAAGTTGGCTGAAATCGGCAACTAGGAGGAAATAGAGGGGAGATAAATTTTCGATAAATTTGAATAAAAAAAATTAGTACATTTTTCATTTTTTAGCCAATGAATTAATTAAAACAAAAAAATATTATTAATAATTGTTTACTTTTTTCTTCTGGCGATCGCCATTAATATACAGAATGATCTAAAGTTTAAAAACGACTATAAAAATTAATTTGCCCCACTCCCAAATTTAAACCAGTAGAATTATCACCTGAAGGAAAAGCAAAAACACGAAAAACATACACTCCCTCTGTAATAGGATTTCTAACGGCCTTTAAACGAATAGTAAAAGTTGTACCTGGAGGAATAGGAGAATCAAAATTGATCGTTATAGTTTGATCGGTAGCATCTTGAGTGACATTAATTTTGAGAGGTTGCCCTTCCTGATTTTGAACACCCACAAAAGCCTGAGTATTAGATAAATTAAATTTGATCGTCTCCACATTTTCTTGAGGTTGAATAGTCACTTTACTTAAAGACTGTCCTGAATTTTGAGGTAAATTGAAGGTAAAATAATAAGAAGGATTAGGCCACTGAACATTGCTAGTAGGTGTACCAACTTTAACTAAAGTGGGTGTTTCTCCCGTAAAAAAAGTTTGAGCGCCCGAATTTTGAGCGCCCGAATTTGGGATAGATTGACTTAAAGTAATAGGGGCGATCGCCAAAGAGAAAGAAGCTAATGCTAAAACAGGAAAAATTTTAAATTTCATATTATTTTTAATTTAGGATAAGAACTTTAATACAGATAGAAGATAGTTAGCTTGAGTAAGAAAATTTTAGGGTAAATTAATGTAATTGACGAGCGCCAAAAAACTTTTGCCGCTTATATTGAATACGATCTTGATACTCAAGTGTATATATGAATTATAGATAGCATTTCAGTGGCAGATAGTCAAGGGGTTTTGAGATGAATTACAACATAATTTCCAAAAAGTTTTAGAGTTATGTTTAGAAGAATATCAAGATTCACCAACGAATTTTTATAACAAATAAAATTACTGTCAAAATTTAATCATGACGAATTAATTAATTAATTAATGGCGATCGCCATTAAACAAATATTGATAAACATCAATTCATGGGGGATAGGGGAGATCAAAATTGGGAATAATAATCTTTTCAGGGTTAATTAGATCAAATAAAAATTGTTACACTAGTTTAAAATTACTACTAAAATTAGTTATGGTTTCTTATGGTTATAGCGACTTTACCTCAAACAAAATTATTAACTTTATCCGAGTTTCTCTCATTACCAGAAACTAAACCCGCCTCAGAATTTATTAAGGGAGAAATTTATCAAAA
>CAZWLZ010000369.1:0-3678 GCA_964634505.1 uncultured bacterium
AACCTAAATTAACTATTGAAAAAGATGCCATCAAAAAATGGTATTATGACTATCCTCAAAACCGCACAAAAACCGTTGTTTTTCAATTATCAGGAAACTTTGATGCACTTGTAGATTTTCTTAGATCTCGAAAACTCATGGAGAGTTTAAGTGCTAGAATATTGGGTTCTTGTCAAGATTTTGGTTTAGTTGAATATGCTCATTGGTATGAAGGATATGTTCCAGTAGGTTCTTTTCCAGATGGGAGTGCGAGAAGTTTTATTTGGGTTGATACTTCTTATACTGGCGATAATAAATATGCTAGAAGTAATAGTGATGATGTTAAGTATAAATGGGGTTATTATTTTTCTCCTTAATTAGCCCTCTACTGAAGTATTGAAAGAAAGAAAAATATGCCTGCCAAAGATATTTACCATTTAACAGTAAAAAATGCTTTAATTAAAGATGGTTGGACAATCACCCATGACCCTCTAAGAATTAGATTGGCTAAGGGTAAAAACTTGTTTGTGGATTTAGGTGCAGAACGTTTAATTGCGGCTTCTAAAAACACAGAAAATATTGCAGTAGAAATTAAAAGTTTTACTCGTCCATCGGATATGAAAGATTTAGAGGATGCAGTAGGGCAATTTGTACTTTATGACCGTTTATTAAGGCGTTATTACCCAGAATATAAATTATATTTAGCTGTACCTGAAAAGGTAAGAAAAAATGTTTTTGAAGAGGAAGCAGGACAAATATTAATCGAAGATAAAATTATTAATTTAGTAAGTTTTAATCCTGAATTGGAGGAAATTGTCAAATGGATTTATTAGTTAATGAATATCATCAAATTATCAAAAATATCTTTTTAGAATATGTTGATTTTTTAGCCGATAATGATGTAAAAATCGAGCTAATTTGTGACCAAGAAAATAATCGTTATTTATTGGTAGAAACGGGCTGGAAAAATGATTATCGCATTTACGGTACGTTATTACATTTAGATATAATTGACGGTAAAATATGGATTCAACATGACGGCACAGAGGATGGCATTGCCGAGGAATTAGTAAAGGGTGGCATACCAAAAGAACATATTATTTTAGCTTTTAAGCCTCCTGAAATTAGATCATTAACGGGTTTTGCTGTTTCTTGATAGCAGTTGGCGTTTGTGAATCAAGCTAGGCAATATAAAAGTAACTATACTTAAAGTGAAAATTATTATTTAATTTATAGATGTGTATGATCTTATCTTGTTGGCGTAAGACTTCCATTAAATAACGAGTTTGAGTAGAGTTACCGTAGGTGATGGCAAACAATCTTTGATTTAATGGTGAGAGAATAACTCTTTTAGATTATTGCTTAATTTAGGTTAACCTAGTACTAAGTCTGAGGTAAAAAAAATGAAGACTAGGAAAGGTAAGTTAAAAAAGGCAATTCGCACTATTTTTATTTGGCAAGGGATGCAGGGAGGTTTGGCAGACTATCTCAATGATAACCTGATGGAATATCCCCATAAATATATTTTGGCTGTGGATAGTTTATCTCCATTCGAGAAGCAGGAGGCAGGGGGAGTTTATACTTTTTTCTGGGTAGTGGTGAGTAATATTAATAGGGCAAAGGCTTTAATTAATGAGGCAACGATGGAATATTTGGGGATTCATCGCTTTTATCATTTACTGAAGAATCAGGATAAATTAACACCAGAAGCTCAACAAGAGTTATTCTTTTTTAAAAATAAGATCAAAAATCAAGGAATTCTTAATAGTTATCCTTCGGAAGATTTTACTTTATTTAATCGATATATTGATATTATTACTAATACCTTAGAAAAATATTTAGCTATTAAAAAATTTGTTTTGCTTTTTTTGAAAAAATTAGATCTTGAAGATTTATTTAATTGTGATGTTTTTGCACTTTGGGAGAAAGACTATATTAGTATATTTTCTAAGAATGAGATATTTGTAGTCGATAACACTGAATTTATTTTTTCTATACCGTCTTTTGAAGAATTACAAAATTCTTATAATTTTAACCTATTTAAACAGTTATGCTCTCTAGTAAATTTGACAGAAATAGAAGAATCTAAATTAGAAGGAGTTGAGAAAATTCTGGCATAATGACGGTGAGCAATAACTAATAATTAAGGTTGATTAAATTTTGTAAAAGTTATCTTAAAAGCGGTCATTATGAAAATTAGATTGTATGAAACAATTATCATAATTAGTAAAAGTCATGATCAATTATCAATTAAGTAATAATTATGAAACTTATCGAGCATCCAGAGAATTGGCAACTTGTGAAATGGGTTTAAGCAGTGCTAGAGTTCACAAAATTCAACAACAGAAATTGAGAGAAAATCCAGAGCAAATTAGACAGGCTTTTATTGATGTAATTGATAATTGTGATTATACTAATTTAGGTTTAATTTGGGGTGAAACTAAAGCTCTTTGTGCGGTGCAATATTTGTTGGATTCCACTGATTATCAAGGACATTCTTCTTCCCCTGAAGTTAAAACTTCTTTAGGTATCTTAAAATGCCCTATTTTATATGTCACAATTACTGACTATTTAGATGCTTATGAACTGCAAAAAAATGATAAAAATTTGTTTAATAGAAGACAAAGAGATCTAGCAATCTCGTCTTTGGAATCTTTACAAAAAAAGCGAAAAGTTTATTTTGAAAAATCTTATTGGCAAACTAAAAAAGGGAAAAAAGGTGAATGGATCAAGACAATTGTGGAGACTTATTCTTCTTTAATTTCTCTGCAAAAATTATCTTCCCAAAAACAAACCCTTGGTGTTGATAATCAAAGGTGTAAATATTTAAAAATTTCTATTTCTCCTTTATTGTTTTATCGTATAGATAATGATTATTTAGAGAAGCCTAAAGGTTTATTTAGAGCGATCGAGGCGGCGGTAAATAATAAGAGTAAAAAAGCTAGTAAAGTTTGCTATAATTTCATTTTAATGTTGTTACAGGGAGATTTAAAAGAATATTGTATTTCCAGACAAGAATTAATTAGAAAATTAGATTTAGGTTCTCGTTTAAAGGCTAGACAACAATCTTTAATTGATTCTACTATATCTGGGGCGATCGCTGTTGCCACAGAATTAAAATTTTTAAATAGTTATCATTATAATTCCGAAGAAAAGTTATATTTTTTCTATCCTTCTGAGCAAAGATGTTCAAGACTCAGAAGAAAAAATCAAAAATCTTTACTTTCAGATTTGAAACCTAGTGAATTAATGGAAGTTCAGGATGCTTGGGAATTAACAGAAAGTTTTATCAATTTTGTTTGAATAACTTGAAAAGATTACAAGTGATGATTAGAGAAGGAACTTTTCCTCAATAATATGTTTAAGCTGTAATATTTCTTGCTGATTTAATTGAGGTAATAACATTTTTATTTTAGTCAAAGCCCTTTCACCACTACAATTATTGTCAGTTTTCCACCAATATTTGGCATCTACAGTTTTTTCCGATGGCTCCATAATGTTATAAACTTGATCTCCAACCTTCTCAGAATTACCGATAACCTTATGAAAAGCCTTGCGTTTAGAAGGATCTCCATGACGACGCTCATGGGTGATGCCAATATTACGAAAAAAGTGAGGATTAGTACGTCTGGGTTCTACACCTTTAAGGCGGTAAGCAAAAATAAGTTTTACACTTAAGAAGATATTTGATATTCTGGT
>CAZWLZ010000370.1:0-3677 GCA_964634505.1 uncultured bacterium
AGAAGCCCCTTGGCACTATAAAGAATTTATGCACCCCAAAGCCACCACAGGATTTTTAGGCTTTTTAGGTATGGCTGGTTTAACAGTTTATCTTATTTCCTTCGTCTATTTTCTGTTATTTCGTCTCATTAAACAAGGTAGAATCGCTCTTGAACAATAATTACAGTCATCCAAAATTAATCTTAAAATATTTTTGTGTCTCGCAAAGGTGCAAAGGCGCAAAAAGAACAGGAAAGTTAATTTTTGATTTTCATCTCTAATATTAATTAGACAAATAAAATAACATTAATGTTAGAAAAGGCCATCAATCTTATTTTAAATAAATTTTTTTTATGGATACTAATATAGGCAAAAAATTAGAAGAATATAGCTTAAAAAATCCCCAAGAAATTTTAATTGTAGAGATAGAAATAGAAGGAGAAAAAGATCAAATTTTAGTCTTTAAAGGCTTCTCTAGTTCATTAATGAAACCCACCAATTTTGACCCCGATTTGCCAGTTTTATTACCCACCGCAAAAATTATCAAAATTGATCGTTTAAAAAGTCCTTATAATCCTTCTTCCCCTATTTATATTGAACAAAATATAACTTCTTGGCAAGAATTAATCAATAATTGACCATTAATAATATAGTTTTATAAAAAATTAAGAACAAATGACAAATGATCAATTACAAATGATCGAATTAATGCATAATGGACTTAAAGATTTACTATTGATAGGAAACTATACAGACAAAAAAATAGGTTTTTTATCTTTAGAAACTAATATTCCTTTGTGGTTAAAAAATATTATTAATCTTATCCCTAATTATTCAATTCAATTACAACTTAGAAGAGAATATCGTCATATTGCTATGGGTTTAAGGGCATTACAATTGAAGGAAGTTGATGTAATTTTTATTTTTGAAGCTTATAATCAACATTTTTTGATCCTACTTCCCTTATTAACTTTAATGGCATTAAAAGGCAAAGAAATTTTAATAAGTCTTCATGGTAATCAACAATTTGCCATGACTAATTTAGTTAAATATTGGGGTTTAATTTACCTTAAAATTTATCTAAAATTATTTAAAAATATTAAAGTTATCAACTTAGAAATTAAAGATGATATTCTCCCTCAAAAATATCAACTACCCGAAGAATCACAATATATTATCCCTCATCCCATTATCAGCGAAGCACAACCTAAATTAAGTTTAAATCAAAGATATTCCTCTGATATTAAAATAAAAATTGGTGTAATTGGTATGATTAGAGAAGATAAACCTATTAATAAAGTAGTTGAACAAATCCAAAAATATATAACGGAAACTACCAATAATTGTGAATTTATCATAGGTATTCCTTTTAAACAAAAACCTAGTTATGTAGATAAATTAGGAGCAATTTTGTATGATACCAGTAAACATTCAGATTATATCAAAACCCTACAAGAAATTGATATTTTAATAATATATTACGAACAAGATCGTTATTATTATCGCACTAGCGGAGTTATTAGTGATGCGGCTTCTTGCGGTTGTTATATTATTGCCTCCGCTTACCCGATGATAAAGCATCAAGTTGATTATCCTGTAACTATTGGGGCAACTTTTGATAAATTTGAAGAAATTGGTAGTTTAATAAATGAAGGAATTGATTTTATCAAAAAAAATGGACAAGATAATCATTGGTTATGGCGAGAAAAAAGAACAGCAAAAATCATTTCTGAAATTTTATTTTGATGATTTTGGTTAATAATGTTTTAATCTTAAAATTTATATAAAAAAATTATTTTTAAATGTTATTATCGTTATTGGACTCTATTAGTAGATCATATCCTTTCATTAAAGGAAGAGGACGTTTAGCTAATTCTAAGTTATGGAAAAATTCGATCAAAAATATTGACCAATTGTTTGCACCCAAAAGATTATGGGAGAATCTTTCAGTCAAGATTTTGTTGGCTGAATGATCTATTTTGTTGGCGATCTTGATCCTCAAATTACTTGGGTATGTGAAAAAGTATTGAGAAAAGGGGATATAGTTTTTGATATTGGTGCAAATGTGGGTATTATCTCCACTATTACCGCTAAATTGGTAGGGAATGAAGGTAGTGTTTATGCTTTTGAACGTCAACCTAATTTAGTTGATTTATTGGCTAAATCTATTGAAATTAATCATTATAGTCAAATTAGTCTTGAGGCGATCTCATTATCAAATCATCAAGACCAAATGACTTTAAATATGCCTAAAATTCTTTATACAGAAACTATAATAATCCAGAGGTACTACAAGTACCAGTATTGACATTAAGTGAATATTTTAAAGATACTAAATTTGATTCAATTCGGTTGGTTAAAATTGATGTAGAAGGCCATGAAAAAGAATTGATAGAAGGGGCTTTAGACCTATTTAAACTAACTACACCGGAAATAATTATCTTTGAGTTAAATGAGTCAAATCAAGTACCTTTTTGGCAGGAAAAACTGATTAAACTTCTTGATTCTTTGCAATATAAATTTTTTGCCATTCTGAATACTACTTTCCAAGTGAAATTAAAAAAATCATAAAAGATCAAATCTCACCACTAAATAGTAATGATATTGTGGCTATCTCCAAATTAGCTGACACTAATGATTTATATCAAAGATTAGGCATTAAATGATTCTTAGATCATCGGAAAGTGACTAAATTATTTGAAAAATTACAATTTATTAATAAAATGAAATTTTACTTAGTATTTAAGACACAATAATCGTAACAATTTTAAATAAAAAAGGTAAAAAAAACTTATGACCTGGACGCAAACCATTAATCTTGAAGAATTAAATTTAGGAGATAAAAAAGTAGTCAAAATTGGCGATCAAAAAATATTATTAATTAATCACGAAAATAAAATTTATGCCGTTAGTAATATTTGTCCTCATCTTAAGTTACCTTTAAGCAAAGGTAAAGTTAATGCCAATTGTGCCATTGTGTGTCCTTTTCATCGAAGTAGTTTTGATTTAAAAACAGGCGAAGTTCAAGATTGGACTCCTTTCCCCCCTGTGATTGGTAATTTGTTGGGTAAAATTTCTAAAGAAAATTCACTACCCGTTTTTGCCACTTCCATAGAAAATAATAAAATTATGGTTGATCTATAATTAATGGACAATTGACAATTTATTTACACAAATCACACGAGCTGAGTTGTTAATTTTAATTTAAAATGATTGTAATCGGTTTAATGAGTGGCACTTCTGTGGACGGTATTGATGCTGCAGTAGTGGAAATTGAGGGACAAGAATTAGATTTAGAAGTAAAATTACTTACAGGTCAAACTTTTCCTTATCCTGAACAATTAAGAGAACAAATTTTATCGGTATGTGATGGGAAATCATTATCTATGCTTGAATTTGCCGAATTAAATGAGGCGATCGCCATAGAATTTGCTAAAGCCGCCAACAATGTAACCCCCGCTCAACTTACAGTTGATTTAATAGCTTCTCATGGTCAAACCGTGTTTCATCAACCCCCTTCTAGCCATAAATTAGGTTACAGTTTACAACTAGGAAGAGGCGAAGTAATCGCCAAAAATACAGGCATCACTACCATTAATAATTTTAGACAAGCAGATATAGCAGTTGGAGGGCAGGGAGCTCCCTTGGTTTCAAAAGTCGATTTATGCTTATTTTCTGATGCCCATCATAGTCGTTGT
>CAZWLZ010000371.1:0-3628 GCA_964634505.1 uncultured bacterium
TAAATACTACAAACCCAATATCCTTGGCCATAACAACTCCCAGATGGGGCTGATGCGGCGGGGAATATGTTTATTTATTTTAGTGAATCCCAAGTCAAAAATAAAGATTACAAAGGACCAGATTTTTATGCCGTGTTAAACGTATCCAATCGAGAGCGAAAAAGTTGGGTAGTATGGCAAGAAGGAAAAGCACCAGATATTATCATTGAATTATTGTCTGAAAGTACCGCTAAAGAAGATAAAATCAAGAAGAAAGAAATTTATCAGGATAAAATGCGTGTCCCTGAATACTTTTGGTATGATCCTTGGAATCCTGATGATTTTAGTGGTTTTTCGATCAGTGGAGGAGTTTATCAACCTTTAAGTTTTGATGAACGAAATCGTTATATAAGTGAACGATTACAATTAGCTTTAGTTCGTTGGTTTGGAGTTTATCGAGGAGTAGAAACCATTTGGTTACGTTGGGAAACTATCGATGGTGAATTATTACCGACTGATAGAGAATCACTCAATCAAACCCAAACCGAACTTGATGAAGCTCAAACCGAACTTAATCAAGCTCAAATTCAACTTGATGAAACCCAGATCAAGGCTCAAAAATTAGCTCAAAAATTAATGGAAATGGGTATTAATCCAGACGAAATTTAATCACATTAATTATTATTTAAAAGGAAAAATTTATGTCTAAAACAGTTATTATCGATCCCGTTACACGCATTGAAGGACACGCTAAAATCTCTATTTATTTAGATGATAATGGACAAGTTAATGATGCTCGTTTTCATGTAGTAGAATTTAGAGGTTTTGAAAAATTCTGCGAAGGTCGTCCTATGTTTGAAATGGCTGGTATTACAGCTAGAATTTGTGGTATTTGCCCTGTTAGTCATTTGTTAGCATCTGCTAAAACAGGGGATAAAATTTTAGGAGTGCAAATTCCTCCTGCCGCCGAAAAATTACGCCGCATGATGAATTTAGCTCAATTAACTCAATCTCATGCTCTTTCTTTCTTCCATCTCAGTAGTCCAGATTTTTTGTTAGGTTGGGATTCAAATCCAGCTACTCGTAACGTTTTTGGCTTAATGGCAGCTGATCCAGATTTAGCAAGGGCTGGAATACGTTTAAGGGCTTTTGGACAGAATATCATCGAATTATTAGGCGCTCGTAAAATTCATGCGGCTTGGGCTGTACCGGGAGGCGTTCGATCGCCATTAACGGCTGAAAATCGTCAATGGATTGCAGACAATTTACCTGAGGCAAAGCAAACTACGACATTTGCTTTAAATTTGTTCAAAAAACTCCTTGATACTCAATTAAGCTCAGAAATTGATGTATTTGGGAAGTTTGATTCATTATTTATGAGTTTAGTGGCTGCCAATGGCAATTGGGAACATTATGGCGGTCATTTACGCTTTATTGATAGTCAAGGAAATATTATTGCCGATGGTTTAAGTGAAGATAATTATTTAGACTTTTTGGGGGAAGCGGTGGAAAATTGGTCTTATCTCAAATTCCCTTATTATCGTCCTTTGGGCTATCCTAATGGTATTTATAGAGTTGGTCCTTTGGCTAGATTAAATACTTGCGATCGCATTGGCACACCTGAAGCGGATCAAGAATTAGCAGAGTTTCGTCATCGTGCAGGAGGCCGCATTGCTACTTCTTCCTTTTTCTATCATTACGCTCGTTTAATTGAAATTTTAGCTTGTTTAGAGGCGATCGAAAATTTAATTAATGATCCTGAAATTCTCTCAAATCGGGTGCGTTCAAAAGCTGGAATTAATTATTTAGAAGGGATTGGCGTTAGTGAAGCCAAGAGGTACACTATTTCATCATTACCAAGTGGATGAAAATGGTTTAATGAAAAAAGTTAATTTAATTATTGCCACCGGTCAAAATAATTTAGCTATGAATCAAACGGTTACTCAAATTGCTAAACATTACATTCATACTAACGATATTCCTGAAGAAATGTTAAACCGTGTGGAGGCTGGAATACGCTGTTATGATCCTTGTTTGAGTTGTTCTACTCATGCCATCGGACAAATGCCTTTGCATCTTGAATTAGTTAACTCTCAAGGAAAAATTATTAATCAAATTTACAAAAATTAAACTTAGTTAAATTTTATCCACTGGCGATCACCAATTGTTTGATCACAATTTCAATAATCTTCACTGTGAACCTGATATTTGGTAGACGATCGCCAAATGTCTTAAAACTAAATTAATAATAGTAATTCATTGTTATACTATTAATTTATAAAATAAATAGGATATTTTTTATGGCTAATAATCGTCGTATAGAGCGTGTTTCTTCTCTAATCAAAAAAGAAGTCAGTCAAATGTTGTTACAAGACATCAAAGATGATCGAGTAGGGGCTGGGATGATTAGTATTACTAATGTTGAGCTTTCTAAAGACTTAGAACACGCTAAAATTTTTGTCAGTATTTATGGCACTCCTGAAGCAAAAATTGAGACTATGGAAGGATTAAAGGCTTGTACTTCTTTTGTGCGAAGAGAATTAAGCCAAAGAATGAACTTAAGGCGATCGCCAGAAATTTCTTTTATTGAAGATAATTCTCTGGAAGAAGGAGATAAATTAATCAATCTGATCAATCAAATTAATAACAAATAATTACATTATTCATAATCCAAAATAACTTTTACCCAGTTAGGAGGGCGAGGAATATAATTTTTTAAACGATCAAACATTAACAATGCCACCAAATGAACACTAAATACATAAAAAATATTATTTAAAATGATAATGGCGATCGCCAAAAGAGAAATAAAAGAAGAACTAGGTTGAGCTAAAATATTTAATTTTAAAAAAATCCAATCAGCCATCGCCGTAATTTGATTAATAACATAAACCCATAAATCTTCCCCTAATAAAATAGAAAATAACCAAAAACGAAAAAATAAACCAAAAGTTCCAATAATAGTAGAGATAAGAATAGAAATATTCCAACTAGCCCCTTTACTCCAGCAATAGCCTAATTGAACACCCATTAAACCATAGGGAATTAAAAAAATAATACTACGAGGAGGTCCCATTAAAATCGATAATAATAAACCACAAACTAAAGTAGTCATCCAAGAAGCTCTTTGCCCTCTTCGTAAAAAAACTAAAGCAATAGGTAAAGGAAATAACATTCTTAAAAAAGGACCAAAACGCAAATAATAATCAATTAACCATATTAAACTAGCCGTACTAGCTAAAAAAGCAGCTTCTACCATAGCAATAGTTTGAATATGATTAACATTCTTTTTTTGTTCTTTTAAACCTAGTTCAGATTCAGCCTCATTTACAGATGAAATATTAGATACTTCAGAGTCTTCATCAACCCAGTTAGATTCATCTAAAAACTTATTTTCTTGATTTGACAACCTATTTCAATCCTTGAAGATTTTTTTTTATGATTACAATGAAACATTTTAAAATAATACTGAAAACTACACAAGTTTTAAATTAATAATTGATTACCCAAAAATTACCTATTATCTATTACCCATTACCCAAAAATTACCTATTACCCATTACCCAAAAATTACCTATTACCCATTACCCAAAAATTACCTATTACCTATTACCTATTACCTATTACCTATTACCTATTACCTATTACC
>CAZWLZ010000372.1:0-3626 GCA_964634505.1 uncultured bacterium
AAGGACAAAATAAGCTACAAAGAAAAATTTTTGTTTATTTCCGATAAAGTCTAATCATTAATTTTTTGTACTAAATTTTCTTGTAATTGTCTTGGTAATGCCATCATCAAATCAATAAATTTAAACAATTTAGCGATTTGTTTTTTAGTGTAGCCTTTTTCATAAAGACTTCTTATAAAAATCCATTTCCACTGCTCCCTTTGGGTTAAATTACTGATAGTGGCTTTGGTTTTTAAATGTGCCATAATCATCATAGCAAAAGGGTTTAAATTTGTTTCTAATTCTAACCATTTTTCTTCATAATCTAACAGTTTTACCGTAGGGAATTTAAGATTAATTTCACAGTTTCCTAAATTATAACCATAATTATTTGGTCGCCATGATTGATTTTCATCTCCTAATATAGCAACACTAATTACTGGTTTTCTGTATAAATCAAAAGCCCAATAATTGTATATGTACATTCTTTGCGGAAATTCATCATCTTTTTGACTTTGCACTTCGATATGTACTAAAATCCAAATTTCTTGTTTATCTTTTAACCATACTTGAAATAATTTATCGACAAATCTTTTGCTATCATTAGAATCGGCTGTTATTTTTTGTAATTCTTTTTCTAAGGGAATGGGTTTTTTAGTCGAATCAATTAAGTTATAAACATCGATAAAAAAGAAGGTTAAAAATTCAGGAAAATATTCTCCTATGGCTTCTTTCCATGGTTCATCATAATTGGCTGTAGTTTAATTCATTCATTAATTAATTAATTTTATTAATTTTTTAGATTGATTATAAATGATTACAGGTATTGAAGAAATTACAAAGAAAGGAAGAGACAAATATCAGGCTATAATTCAATCAAATAATTATTAGTAAGGTAAATTTTATGCTCTGAAAAAAGATGTTCCTATTTTTACTGAAACTAAACAAGAATTGATCTTTATTACTTTTTATACTAACTGATCCAATTACCTTAAATCTTGGTGATAATGAATTATTATTAGTCAATCTAGAAATTCTTGAGGCTAAAGTTGTTTTAGTGGCGGAAAATATAATATTCTTCAAGTTATTCTCGAAAATATTACTTTTTAGGTAGTTTAAGGCGATCGCCAGTAATTACATAGATAAATAATGAAATAAAATATTAAAAGTTTTGATGCTTTTTTATAGTGATTACAAAAGAGTTTTGATTTAAAATAAATGTAAAAATGATAGATATAAATAAATTTCTCCACAGATTAAACCAAGAAAAAACACAATTATTAAAGATACTTGATAATTTTAAAAATATTGATGTTTTGGTAATCGGTGATTTAACTTTAGATGAGTTTTTAACGGGCGAAGTAGAAAGACTTTCACGAGAAGCACCTGTTTTAATTTTACGTCATGAAAATACTAAACAAATACCGGGAGGCGGAGCTAATGCTGTTTATAATTTGGCTAAATTAGGGGCAAAAGTTAAAGTAGCAGGTATCATTGGGGATGATTTTCAGGGCGAGGCTTTATGTCGAATTTTTCAAGAAGCAAATATTAATATAGATGGTATTTTTATTGATACTTTACGCCCAACTGTAACCAAAACTAGAATTTCTGGTCATGCAAGACAATCTGTAACCCAGCAAATAGTTAGAGTTGATCGAAAATCGAATAATTTACCGAGTATTGAGTTACAAACAAAATTAGCTGATTACATCCATAATCAACAAGGGAAAATACAAGGTTTAGTTTGTTCAGATTACGGTGATGGTGTTTTTACTACGCCTGTAATTCAAGCAGCTTTACAATTTAACAAAGTAATTATTGATACCCAAAAAGATTTAGATCGTTATCAAGGAGCAACTTTATTTACCCCCAATTTACCAGAGGCAGAACAAGCGGTAGGGTATAGTATTAAAGACGAAGGAGGAGTTTTACAAGCTGGCCAAGATTTATTAAAAATTACTAATGCTGAATATATTTTAATTACTCGTGGTGATGACGGCATGAGTCTTTTTTCCATGAAGGATAATCAATTAATATTTGACCATATTCCAGCCTTTAACCGTACAGATGTTTTTGATGTAACTGGTGCAGGTGATACAGTTGTGGCTGCTTTAACTTTAGCTTTATTAGCAGGTGCTACCCCTTATCAAGCTGCTATCTTAGGTAATTTGGCTGCCAGTATTGTAGTCAGAGTTTTTGGCACAGCTACTACTACTATTGATCAAATGAAAGATGCTTTATTTTTACTTTTAGAAGACGCAAATTAACTATATTTTTCATAGGGTGAATATTCTTCACCCTATTAGATTTTTATTGTTATTTCTGAGATAAAGTTCTACGTTTGAAAACCATTTCATAGGCTTCTATCAAGTCACCATCTTGCCATTCGTTAAATTTAGGAGTAGCAATACCACATTCATAACCAGCATTAACTTCTTTAACATCATCTTTCACACGACGTAAAGAATCTAAATTACCTTGATAAATGACTTCTCCTTGACGTACAACTCGAATAAAACGATTACGAACTAATTTACCTGATTGAACATAACAACCAGCTACTGCACCTCTTCCTACGGCAAAAACGGCTCTTACCTGAGCAATACCAAGACTTTCTTCTACCTCTTCAGGATCAAGTAAACCTTCCATCGCTCCTTGAATTTCATCAAAAAGTTTATAGATAACATCATATTCCCGAATGTCCACCCCTTCTAAATCAGCAGCTTGTCTTGCACCTGAGGCTAAACTTGTATTAAATCCAACGACTACAGCACCACTAGCAGCAGCTAAATCTACATCGGTTTCAGTTATCTCTCCGGGAGCAGCTAATAACACTCTGATTTGTACTTCTTTTTGAGGTAATTGTTTTAATGAGCCTAAAATCGCTTCTACTGAACCTTGAACATCAGCTTTTAAAATTAAATTTAATTCTTTTAATTCCCCTTGCTGAGCTTGTTCTGACAGAGTACTTAAGGTTACACGACGAGAAGATAATGCTTGTTGTAAACGACTATCTCGTTTTTCTTCTGTTCTGCTTTGGGCGATCGCCTTCGCTTCTTTTTCATTAGGATAAACATCAAATTCGTCCCCAGCGGCTGGTACTTCATTTAAGCCTAAAACTTCGACTGCAAAAGAAGGATAAGCCTCTTCCACTTTATTACCTTGATCATCAATCATGGCTCGGATTTTACCAGAAACAGAACCAGCTACAATAACATCCCCTACTCGTAAAGTTCCATTTTGTACCAATAAACTAGCGATCGGACCTCGAGTACGGTCTAAATGAGCTTCAATAACTGTTCCTTTGGCATGGCGATCGGGATTAGCAGATAAATTCTCCATTTCAGCTACTAATACGATCATCTCTAATAAACCGTCAAGATTTTCACCTTTTAAAGCACTAACTGCTACCATAACCGTATCACCGCCCCAATCTTCAGGCACTAAACCCAATTCACTTAATTCTTGCTTAACTCGATCAGGATTAGCCCCCGGTTTATCAATTTTATTAATAGCAACTAAAATAGGAACTTTAGCCGCTCTAGCATGACTAATAGCCTCTCTAGTTTGGGGGCGAACTCCATCATCAGCGGCCACCACTAAGATAGCAATATCCGTTATTTTAGCTCCCCTAGCTCGCATGGCAG
>CAZWLZ010000373.1:0-3596 GCA_964634505.1 uncultured bacterium
GGTACTTGCCCTTCTTCCCAGAGAGGTACATTATGAAAAAAAGTAATTTCTTTTAAACCACTCTCAGCTAAAGAATCGACACAAAGCATTAATCTTTGTAAACTATCAGTAAAGTCTGTACAAATTAAGCAACGTTGAAACATAATTAATTGTCCTCTAAAATCTTCATTGTTGAAACTCCTACTGTTAACCTTGCGGTGTGACGGGGGATTTTTGGTTTACTGACTTATCCTTAGACGATAGCTCGTAAGCAACTGCCCAAGACGGCAAAACCTTCGGTTCCAAATGACCAGTTCAGTTCCCACTCCCTTACATCCCCCTTTAATTTCTCAACTAAAAAAATCATAACCGAAATGAATGGGAAATGTACGCAAATCAGTAAATAAACACTAGACTTCGATGGAATTTAAAGGGCAGGAAGCAGGGAATAATAGTTAAAAATTAACGATTTATAAACTATTATTGATTTAATTTTAAATTTAGGGTGATGTTTATTTCTTCTAAGTAATTAAAAAAGATAAAACTATTAACCCTAATTAGGATTTAATTCTAAGCAGTATCCTGCACCATAAACGGTTTTAATATAACGAGGGCGACGGGGATCAGGTTCTAATTTTGTCCGCAAATGACGCACATGAACTCTTATAGTTTCAATATCGTCATTAGGATCATATCCCCAAACTTCCTTGAGAATATCACTAGGAGAAACGGTTTGTCCGTGACGTTGTAATAAACAGTGTAGTAATTCAAATTCAAGGTGTGTTAATTTAATGGTTTTTTCAAACCAAATTGCTTCAAATCTCTCTGGAACTAGGGTTAAATGAGAATAATTAAGGATTTCACTATGTTTAGTAGATGCAGAAGAGCGTTCACTTCTTCTTAATAATGCTTTTACCCGTGCTAACAGTTCTTCAACTTCAAATGGTTTTGTCAAGTAATCATCAGCTCCTGCATTAAAACCATCCACTTTATCCTGAGTTTGTCCTAATGCCGTTAACATTAATACTGGTATGTTGGATGTTCTTTCATCCCTCCTTAATCTTTGGCAGACGGTAAAACCATCTACTTTTGGTAACATCAGATCCAACATAATTAAATCAGGTTGAATTTGTAGTGCTAAAGCTTGTCCTTTGATACCATCTTCTGCTTGACAAATATCGTATCCAGCCATTTCTAAGTTAATAGATACTAATTCAGAGATCGCAGGATCATCATCAATAACTAAAATTCGAGACATTGTCAATTTTGCCTATAAATAATTTGTATTTGTAAATAAAAGTTGGGTTTGTTAAAAAAAAGTTATAGAAAGTTTATTTTATGTTAATAATTATAAGCAATATTATTGAACATTAATCAATTTTATTTACTCTTTGTAATTAAAAAATAAAAAAGTATAGATTTAATGCAATTTATAGACGATTTACTAAATCTCTTGCTTTAGTGATCGTTTCAGGTAAAACACCCACAATTAGAGCAAATACTTCATCAGGAACTTGATAAGCGGTGGTAGTATCGAACCAATGCTCAAATTGATTGAGAATAACTTGTGCCCTTTCTTGAGGTTTAGGATTATCAGTAATTTGTTTAGTCAATCTTACCCATTGTCGTCTAATTAAATATGCTTTTTGTCTTTCTTGGGGATTTAATGGTTCAATTAAAGATAATTTTCCCACGGGAATAACATTTTTTAAATCTTGATCAAAACATCCTCCCACTATAGAACCAGGACCTGCAAATTCGGCATAATAAGTTTTAATTAAAATCAGACCATTTTTTCTTTTGGGATTGATTATGAGTAAGTTTTTCTCCCGAAGAAAATCATCAATATTATATTCTTTTGTCAAACTTATATCGTTCATAATCGCTCAAACAGAATTATTTTTTAGATGGTTTTCATTAAAAGTAATCGCCGTTTACTAGGCACAAATAAACTATATAAATCCGTTTCCACTTGACGAACAGAATAACCCTGATATAGATATAATTCTTGTCCACTCTTATTATTAGCTAAAACATGAAGATAAATTTCATTAAATCCATGATTTTGAGCAATTTCCTCACATTTAGTCAGTAATTGACTTCCAATACCCTGACGACGATAACTTTTATTTACCGCTAAGTTGGCAATGTAAGCATACTTTTTAATTCCTTGCCAATTATAATTTTTCCGAAAAGATAGTTCTACTGTTCCTAAAATTTGTGTTTTAGTTTCTGAGTTGAAGACAATATTATTGACTGCTACTAAACAAAAATGATCAGGATCGTCTTTTTTTAAGCGACTACGCAAATCCTCACAAACCCCTAATTTCACAAAGGGATAAATCCAAAGGGTTAAATCATTAAAATTATTAAAACTAAGGGTTAATACCTCTCCTAGTTGGTTAATATCATCAATTATTGCAGGACGGATCGAAATTTTTGATGATAATTTGACAGGAGATGATGAGGGTAGAAAATTAGAGGAATCAAATAATGATGATTGCACGAATAGTAATTAATAATGGATAATTGATAGTGAATAATATTTGTTCAGTTATAACAACAATTTTATAAATAAGTAATGGAAACAAACAACTTCATTTTACGCAAAAAAATTATCGGCTCAAGACGCTTTAGCAATTTTTTCTGGGCAATAGTAGTTACCATAGGGGGTTCGGGTTTTTTACTAGCTGGTTTATCTAGTTACTTTCATCAAAATTTTCTCCTAGTTAGTGATACTTCAAGACTTCAATTTGTACCTCAAGGTATCGCTTTAACTTTTTATGGAGTCGCTGGTAGTTTATTAGCCTTATATTTATGGTTAATGATTGTTCTTGATGTGGGCAGTGGCTATAATGAATTTGATAAAAAAGAAGGTAAAGTTACCATTTTTCGCCTCGGTTTTTTAGGCAAAAATCGTCGTATTGAGTTAGTTTATGATTTAAATGATATTCAAGCAATTAGAGCAGAAATTAAAGAAGGTTTAAATCCTAGAAGAACTTTATATTTGAGAGTTAAGCCGAAAAGAGATATTCCCTTAACCCCCGTCGGTGAACCCATTTCTCTCTCTCAGTTAGAAAATCAAGGTGCGGAATTAGCCCGTTTTTTAACTGTGCCTTTAGAAGGACTTTAAAATTCACTAATAAGCATTCCATGGCAATAATTTTGAAAATTCCTAGATTGATTATGATAAATTATTAGTTGAAAAATATGAATATGTCTAAAAAATTCCATCATCTCAATATTTTTTTAATTTTGTTTTTGATTACAGCTATTAGTTTATCAGGATGTCAGCAGTTAAATAGTAATGCAACTTCTGATAATCCCAATTCTGGGACTCAAGAAACTGTTAATCCCGAAACACCTCCAGAAATAACTCAGAATACTGAAAATACAATGAATTTACCCCAATTAAAAGGCAAAGCAACTGTAGTAATGAAAGTTAATGGTGGCTCTATTACTATCGAGGTTGATGTTGATTATGCCCCTATTTCCGAAGGTAACTTTGTTGTTTTAGTCATAAATGGTGTTTACATTTGCTTAGTATTTCACCGTGTAGTTATAGATCCTCAACCTTTTGTGGTACAAGGAGGAGATCCTCAAGGAAAAGATCCCAA
>CAZWLZ010000374.1:0-3592 GCA_964634505.1 uncultured bacterium
ATGAAAATTGTAAAACTTGCTTGTTAATAAATCTATAACTAGCAACTTGGGTTAATAAATAAGCATTAATTTGAGGTTGCAAAATGGCTCTAGCTTGGGATATCCGTTTATAAACATTCTCCTTAGAAATATTTAATTTTTGAGCAATATCTGTATAAGAAATGTCTTCCTCAAATCGCATCAAAAAAACTAATGATAATCGAATCGGTAAAGCTTTAATGGTAGCCTTAATTTTTATTTCTAAACCATTATTAACAGATGATAATTCAAGTAAATCAACCTTTATATTTTCGGTGGACAAGTTTTTCATTTTTTCAGTGGCGATCGCCTTTCTCTTTTTAGCACGATGAATGTCCATACAAAAATTGTAAGTAAAACGCATTAACCACCCTTCAAGATGGATAACTCGATCAGCATGAAGAAATAATTGATCCCAAGCTTTGAGAGTTGCTTGAGAAAAAGCATCTTCGGCATCTTCAATATTGCCATTCATCCAAATTAAACATTTTTTTTGCAAACAATCTTCATAAGGCAACCATAATTGCCAAAAGACTTGGCGATCGCCATCAGATAAATTTTTCAGAAGAAGTTGTTCTACTAATAGAGATAGTGGCATGACTGTTTCTTAACAAGATAAAATAACAGTTGCTGATATTCAGTCATTGAACAATTGAAACAAATTTCGATGATTAAACCTAGCCGTCCGTCATCGTTCTCCTGCTAATTTTTTGGTTAATTTAGTACCAGAATTAATTGCTGATTGCCATTATCAAAAAAAACTATCTATTGCTATTATGAATTATGTTTTAAACTGTTCCACTTAAGCCAAACTCATTTTATTTTTTACTAAAATAATTAAAAAAGAAATTTTGTATTGTCTTGAAAAGAAAATTTCAGAGATACATTAATTATGGCAACAATCCAAATAACGTTGAACATGAGTACAACCATTAGTGACTTCTAACGCTCGTAATATAGCTAGTTTATCTAAATCTTATTCCCCTATTTTTTGCCATATTGTAAGGTGATTTTCTATTTTTAGTTGAAATTCGCTAAAATTTGCCTCAAAATAAGGTTTTAATTCATTTATCTGGGCTAATTTCTGCCAATTAATAGTATTATTCATTTTATAAAATTGGTATTACTTTTTTATTTTATTGTATGTGGGACAGGCATCTTGCCTGTTATCAATTAATTTAATTAAAATTATCTTGCCTATTATCAATTAATTAAAATTATCTTGTCTGTTATCAATTAATTAAATCTTATTAAGAAAATACAGGCTGGAAGCCTGTACCACAGTTATTATAATCTCATCACAAAATTATAATACAAGACAATTAATTATCATTCAGGGCTAAGGCGATCGCCTTTTCGGGCATAGTATGATAAACTTGTTTAAGATACTGAATTAAAGTTTCTTGTTCAGCATAAGGTAAAGAAATATTACCCAAAACATCTAAAACAGTTTTATTTTCAACTGGAGGAGTAATCACTACTAAAGAAGAATCCAAAGGTTGATGATATTCCCAAAAGCCTTCAATTTTTAAAGGCGTAAATTTTTTAGTTTTAAGATTAGGAGACTTACTTTTTTTGCGTAAACCTCTATTTTGTTGAAAAGTAATATCACATTTTCCTAAAGAAATTAAACGACATTCTCTTAACTCTTCTAAAATTTGTTCTTTATTACGTCCCCTTAACTGAAATAATATAAAAGGGTCTTCACTAAAACGATCGCCTAATTGATAGTAAACTGCACCAATATGCTTACATGGATTCGCCTTATCTGGACAAGTACAACGAGCGCGAATATCTGATAAATTATAAGGAAATAAACTTAAACCGTTACTAATAAAAACTTGCTCAATTTCCGAAGGCATTTCTCCTGCTAAAAGTTGTGCTGAAAAAATAGCCTTCTGTGCCATGGTAGCAATTACATAACTCCAATCCTCATTACTAAAAGGTTCGAGAGATAATACCACTTGATAAGGTTGGCGATCGCTACCTTGTACATCAGCAATAACTTGAGATTGTTTAAACTCTATTTGTAAAACATTCCCTTCTCTCGCATAAATTCTAGCTCTTTCTAAGCGTTTCTTAAAATGATAAGAATCTAATAATTCTAACCATCTTTCTACCCACCATTGTTTTTTTTCAATTAAATTGTTAATCATTGTAATCAATTTATAAATTATTGTGGAATAGGCATATTGCCTGTTATAAATAAATCTAAGCAAATTTTATTTAATTTTAGAATCCAAATTACGAGCTTTATAAAAAGTCTCCAAACTATTAGTATCACCCACAAAACGCCAATGCCAAGGCTCATAAGACACTCCTTGTAAATTCTCAGGAGTAAAAGATAACTCAAAACTATAACGAGGGGCATTTGTAACCAACCATTGATAAGCTGCGGTTTGATCAAAACTAGGACTTAAATTAGTAGCTGGATTATTGCCATCACCAATATCAATGGCATAACCAGTATGATGTTCACTATAACCGGGAGGAGCGCTAACTTCTGCCCTTTTGGTGGTAACTTGCCCTCTTTTTTCTTTCACATCAAAAAATAAAGATTCTTGTTCAGAAATAGAACGAAAAGCCGAAATCGGTATTAAATTTATACCATTAGCCTTAGCATCACTTTGCATTTTCAGAAATTTTTCGGCTGCACTTTTCCTTAACTTTAATCTACCATCATTAGTAATATTAGCTAATTCATCAGCTTTTGCTTCTTGATAGGGTAAATGTCCTAAAATATTTTCTGGTTTATTATTGGTAGTAGTTTGTGAGGTGATTTGAGTAGAATTAGTTTGATCAATTGGAGGTGAGATATTAACTTGTGGCGATCGATCAGTAATTTCTTGAGAATTAATCAATCTAGGGATATTTTTAAAAATCATTAAAGATAACAATAATATGGCAAAAAACCCCAATCCTAAGCCAGTCAAAATAGGGATAAAATTTAGAGAAGGTGATTGAATTGGTTTTGATTTTGGTCTTTCTATTTCTCTTAAAGCTGTAGGGATTTCGTCCATCATAAGATTTTTATTTTTACCATTTTCTTTCATAATTGAATTTACATTTTAAAACATTTAGGTCAAATTTAAACAAATTATTAAAATCAATAAAACTTATTGATCACAAATAAAAGAAAAAATGAACTTTATTAAATGTTTAGTTGTCTAAAAAAACAACTGAAACTTAAACTTAAAATGATTAAAGAATTAGTAGATGATTCCATCAGTAACACTGATCAAAATTTAATCAAAAAATGTCAGTTAGGTGATACTAATGCCTTTCGGATGTTATATGAACGTTATCATAGCAAAGTTAGAGCTACGCTCTATCAATTATGTGGTAGCGAAATGTTAGATGATTTAGTGCAAGAGGTTTTTTTGCGTGTTTGGAAGGGATTACCTAAATTGCGTCAGTCAAATTACTTTTCTACTTGGTTATATCGAATTAGTTGGAATGTGGCTAATGATTGTCGTAAACAATTTTCTAAAATGCGAGAAAAACAAGGAATCTTACTACATAATTCTAGTCAAAATGAAATTTTAAATCAAACAGAATTAATGCACTTACACTA
>CAZWLZ010000375.1:0-3576 GCA_964634505.1 uncultured bacterium
AGGCACTGCCCACGGTAATCAAATTGAGAATTTAATTAAAAATCCCACTCTTTCTGATTTAGTAGGAGGTATTCAATCTGTTATTTTAGGTGATGAGGAAGCGAGACGTAGAGGTTCACAGAAGACAGTTTTAGAACGAAAAGCACCCCCTACTTTTGAGATCGGAATAGAGATGTTAGAGCGTCAAAAATGGGTCATACATCAAGATTTAGCTACTACGGTGGATAATCTTTTACGTCATAAATCTCCCACACCTCAATTACGAGAGGTAAATGATCAAGGAAGTGTTACTATGAGCGATTTTACGGTGACTACGGCTAAACCAGAAAATTTAACGGTTAGTAGTGATTATTTAGAAGAAAATAGTTTATCTTTTCCTCGAGGTTGGCGATCTCAAGGGAAAATGTCTCCAGTAGTTTATCCTAACTCTTCTGGTAATGCTGATTTTGAACAAATGTTAGCTAATTCTTGGCATCAAGCCGAACCTAATAGCCAAAAGGTACGCACTCCAGGCCCTAATGGGGAGGATTGGCCTATTTATGTTTATCCTTATGGTATTGGGCGATCGCAATTAGAACGAGTTATTGAGGTATTAAAGTTACCTATTGTTTTAACGAAAGATTTAGATCATTCTGATGCGGTATTGGCTTTGCGATCACAAGTAAAACATCATTCAAAATTGCGTCAAATTGCTAAAGCGAAAGAATTGACTATTCATTCGATTAAATCTAATACTATTCCTCAAATTAGTATTGGTTTACAAAAAATGTTATATGGTAATCAAGAAGAAGATAGTCAAATTAATGATGTCCGAATGTTTACTAGGGATGCCAATGAGGATGAATTGGATGCTTTAGAAGAAACTCGTTTGGCGATCGAACAAATTGTTATTCCGAAAGGGCAACCCATGGAATTATTACCTCGCAGTGGCAAGGTGAGAAAAATGCAACATGAGTTAGTTGAGCATTATCGTTTACGCTCAGACAGCTTTGGGGAAGAGCCTAATCGGCGTTTAAGGATTTTTCCTGCTTAAAAAATTATTTTTTGTTATATTCTTGTTCTGTTTGCTTAATTATTTCATCGGTTTTTTGATTGTTGTACTTATTATTTTTTAAAGTGTCTTCCTTAATAAAACCTGTTAACACATTATTGATACTATTTCTGGTATAGTAACTAGCTTTGCTGAGGGGATAGGGTAAAAATTTGTCTCCCCACGCAATCAAGATGAAAATATAGATGGGTGTAAGTTGTGCTAATTTGATGCCAATTTTACCTAAAAGTCCCCCTAAACCGTTCAATACAGGAATTTTTTTCATTTACTTTATCCTTCTCAAATAATAAAATTTATCTTAATTTTATTTTAGCTTAATCAAAAATTTATATTGTTGTTTGAATTGTATCAACATATTTCTTAAATCTCTCTAAATCCGCTTTTATGGTAGATTCTACTAAATTTCCTAAAAAAAGATTGTCCATTAATTTGCCTAAAATACCGGGTATGGAATAAGCCACAGTTAATCTTACGATACTACTTTGATGGCGATCGTAAAAGCGGATTGCCCCTCTATTAGGCAAACCGTCCACCGATTCCCATTGAATAATTTGATTATCGGTAAGTTTAACAATACGAGAAAGCCAACTAAATTGAAAACCTCCACTAGCTAATTTCCATCGAGATAAATCAGGATTTTCAGCTAAAATGTTAACTGATTCAATCCATTTCATCCAACGGGGCATTTGTTCCAAATCTGACCATAAACGCCAAACTAAATCCATAGGTGCATTTACTTCAATTTCAACGGTATGTTCTAACCAATTTTGATCATTAGACATTTTGTTAGATGTAGATTAGCTAAATAATATTTATCATAACTTTAAATTTACTCTTGTTGATCAAAAATTGCTTTTGTGAACAAAGGAAATATAATAAAAAAGGGAAGACCAAAAGCAAAATGTGAAACAGGCTTCTGCCCTGTTGATGAGATAAAATATTTTTGTGGACGGGCATGATGCCAATCCCACAGTTAACCTACTCATAATGTGACCACATTCTCAAAATTTCAACGGTTTTACTTTCCTTGATTATTCGATAAACTAAACGATGTTTGATATTGATTCGACGAGAATAGCATCCTTTCAAATTTCCTACCAGTTTCTCATAATTAGGAGGATTAAGAAACGGATTTTCTCTGAGAATTGCAACAAGTTCTTTAGATTTATCAAAAAGTCCAATTTTGGTAAGTTTATCTAAATCTTCTTGAGCTTTTTTACTTAAAAGAATTTCCCACACAATTATAAACCCAACTGTTTAGCATTAACCCATTCTTCTTTTGAACTATTAATTGATTCGTAAATTGACTCAATATAGCCCGGAATTGAGTTGAGATAGATGGTTTCTTGGATAGCTGACCAATCTTCTTTAGACACGACAACGACTTCATTTTGACTACCTTTGATCGCTACTGGTTGATGATTTGTTGCGATTTTATTGATCAGATTATCAAGATTTTGGGTTACTTCTGGTAATGATAAAGATTCCATATTAAATTTTTTGATTACTGTTTTTCTAAATTGTACAAGAAATGTAGAACAGTCTTCTGCCCTGTTGATGAAATAAAATGTTTTTGTGGATGGGCAAGATGCCCATCCCACAAGATTTAACTTAATTTTGCAAAATTTTAATCACAATTTTAGCTATTTTTTCTCCTGCACCAGAATTACCTCTAACTTGACTTAAATTGTCTTTTATTTGTTCTAAAAGTTCAGGATTTTCTAAAAAATTTAATACCATATCTCCAATATTTTCTACTTTTAAATGACCGATTAATTCTGGGACAATTTCTTTTTTTGCCCATAAATTTGGCCAAGAATATAATTTTTTATTTTTTAAGGAATATTGTATTACCAACAAGTTAATTAATTTAGCAAAAATTTTTCCCACTAAAGGTAGGTTAGCAAGTAATCCGGGTAAGCCATCCCAAGATTTCATAGCATCTAATTGATAGGTAGGAATTAAGACAATCATCGGCACTTTTAATGCTCCTAATTGGGCGGTATTTGCTCCTACTGTAGTTAAACAAATTTGGCATTTTTTTAATATTTCATAACAAGGAAATTTGGTAATTAATTCTACTTTTAAACCTTGTTTTGTTTCTAAATAATTTCGGTTATTAATGTTAATTAATTGGGCGTTTATTCCTCCTAATTTTTCAATTAAAGGATTTTTTTCTGGATTAGCATAATCGGCTAAATTTTCTATGCTTATAGTGGGAGCAACGGGAATGATAAATTTAGTTTGGGGTCGTTTTTGGTGAATATAATTGGCGATCGCCAAAGTAAAAGGAATACCTTGAGTTAATTTAGCAGATTTAGAACCGGGCAATAAACCAATTAATTCGGGCGTATTTTCTTGACTATTTAAAGTGTTTAAAAAATCCAAATTTTCTGCTGAATTACTATCACTAATATCAGCCATTAAATCACCAACAATTATACATTTAGAATGATATTTTTGAGGTAATTTATTAATAACATCTTGATTCATTACCGCAAAATGATCAAGGTAACGATACCAAC
>CAZWLZ010000376.1:0-3549 GCA_964634505.1 uncultured bacterium
ATGAGATTATTTCTGTGCCAAGTTTTGCTGAGAATTTACCAATAACTTTAGGTGAGATTTTTGGCTGGTTACAAATTTTCAAAAAGACTTCTAATTAATCTTTTCACCCGTGCCAACAAATTATTCTTATGATTATAAATATTTTCTTATTCCTCATTTTTTAAGGGGGGTTAGGGGGGATCAAATGTCATTAAATAACTCAGATTTTCACTTACCCTATAATCAAAAATTAATTATCAGAGCCAAAGAATTACGCAAAAATTTAACAATACCAGAGAAAAAACTTTGGCATGAATATTGACAGTTTCTTAAACCTCGTTTTTTAAGACAAAGAACTATTAATAACTTTATTGTTGATTTTTATTGTGCTTCTGGTAAACTGATAATTGAAATTGATGGCGATACCCATTTTACTGAAGAAGGTAAAAAATATGATCTCGAAAGAACTAGAATTTTAGAAGGGTATGGTTTAACGGTTATTCGTTTTACTAATGATGAGGTTATGAATAGTTTTGAGGGGGGTTGTGCTGAGATTGAAAGGTTGGTTTGATCCCCCCAACCCCCCTTAAAAAGGGGGGCTTTTAGAGCGTGGTAAATCCTTTCTACATAAAATTTTTAGATCTTCTAAACCCTTTATATGTTATAGTTTAGAGAAGAGATAAGAAATAGCCACCATAGATAAATATGTAAAAAACCCCGCCGATCCAGCCTCTGGATCAAACCGAGAAAATCCAACCGATCCCCCCCCTATATCGAAAAAAAACGGTAGGAATCCTTTTGGTGCAGTGTTCTTGTCAAAAGTAAAAATAAGTTGTGAGTCTGATAGCCATTGATTATTTTTTCTCCAGCCAACGCAATCTCCCATTCTTTTATAACTATCGTAGTCATAACTATCGTAGTCATAATTATCTAATTTACCACCTACTTCTAAATAAATTTGTTTCTGTACAGAAAAGCCAAACTTATTGTCACTATATTTTAACCAAAGTTGATCAATAGTGCGTAATTCTTCTCTAGGAAAATTTTTACAATCTTCAACGTCTAAATAACCTTTTTCGTCTTTATCTCCTAACTGAAGCATTAATCGAGTTGTTTCTTCATCGGCTTCTCGCCATTGCCCATTTTTAAGATATTCTTCTAACTTTGCAAATAATAAATTATTAACTACACTTGCAATCTCTTCAATTGTAATAAAATTTAAACTTTGTTGTAATTTTGCTAATTTTTTTTCGGGAATTTCATCAAGACATAATTTAGCTAACTTAATGGATTCTTGCGAGTTAATCTTAATTAAATATTGCAAAAGATTAGTAGGAATAAATTGAGCAGAATAAAGTAAAATAGTTTCTTGCCACCAAGACTTATCCCAATTGTCAATTAAAATATTTTCTTGTTCAGTTTTAATTATTTCCTTACTAGCCAAATATTCTTGAAAACTTAAATGAGCAAACCCATAAGAATCATCACTTTTAACTATTAATTCGCTGATTGTTTCTATTTCTTTTAAAAATTCTGTTACTTCTACTGATGAATCAATTTTATATGTGCTAAATTGCTTATTTATTTTACTAATTAAATCTTGATATTCTACTTCTTTTTGCTCTTGAATCATCATTTCTAAGGCTAAACCTTGTAAGATATGCTCCGATTGACTAGCCCCTAAAATTAATTCTATATCTCTAGCTAAAGGGCGACTACCTAACTGTAAAGAGATAATTTGTTCATATAAATCTGAACGTTTATTCGGTAATTTTCGACTTTGAGAAAGGCTATGTAAACTAACGATCATATTTAACATTAAAGGAATTCGGGCAAGTTGACTTAATTCAGGGCGTTGTGTAATTTGTTCAATTAAATTATTAGCTTTGAGAGTTGCTTTAGCAGTAATTTCCCTTGCAGTTAAACTATTTTTTTTATGGTCATTTTTTACCCGACATTCATACCAACGTTGAATAAATCTCGCTTTTTGTTTGTCATCAAAAGGTATAATCGATAAACGAGTTTTTGGTTTAATTTTTCCTTGATAATCATCTACGGCATAGGGGCGAGAAGCTAAAATAAAATAGCTGTAAGGATAATTTTTTAATTGTTGTGCAATCCATTCACTAACCCCTTGACGCAAATTTTCTTTCACCTCATCAAAACCATCTAACATAATTAACATTTTGCCATTTTTCAGATGATTTTCTGCCCAATTAGGTGGTAATTTTAAGTCTTTTCCTAAAGGTAATTCAAGAAGATAATACTGTTCAATTAAAGTAGGTAAATTAGGAGGATTTTCTTGGGTAATTTGATTTTGCCAACGTCTTAAATAAAGTAAAACTGGTATTAAGTTAGGAGCGTTAAAACGGCGATATTTTTTATTAGCATAAATATAAGTAATATGTTTTAATAAAGTTGTTTTACCTAACCCACCTTTAGCCGTAATCCATAGAGAATGATAAGCCTGATTTTCTTGGGCTTCTTTTAAAAAACTCCAAATATCTCGCTCGATTGATTCTTTTAAATGCTCATCAGAATCGCTAAAATTTGTGGGTATAGAAATATTTTGCCCCGTTATTCTTAACTCAATAAAAACATCATTTAATAATAAACTTGTCTCTTTTTGTTCTAATCCTTCCGTGAGATAAAATAAATGATCATCGGTAATTTTTAAACATCTTAAATATTTTTCTTCTGTTTTTGCTAACTGCCATTTGATAGTTTCTTTAATTGTTTTATCTACCTTGTCAACAGATGCCATAAAAGAATCAACATCTTGTTTGCCCCTTTGTTTGTAGATTTCTGAAAATCTAGTTAAAACACTTTCTGAATAAGAAGCCCAAATTACGCTTACAAGGGTGAAAGGAAAAGAAATAATTGAAACAATCCAATCTTGATTAAGCAAAGAAGAAACTAAAATAAATCCGCTACCGCCCACAGGAGAGAAACGAATTAACGCATCTATTCCTTGATTAACAAATGTGCGAGAAGTTTTTTTATGTAACTCAATATTGGCAGAATTAGAATCAGAATTATCCTCTTTTTCTGTTTTTTGATTATCTTGATTATTTTGATTATCTTCAGCCATAGCTAAATTTAAGGTTGGTTTTGATTTTTTATTTTAATTTGAAATGTTATTGTTATCTGTTGCTTCCGGACTATATTCTTTTAATTGATAAAAAGGATTTATAATAATTTTATGATCAAATTTGATAAATGAGGAAAAATAATGGTACAAACTCCTGTTAAACCCATAACCTTAAAGCAATTTCTTACACAAACGGAGACAAAACCAGCACAGGAATATTTTGATAATAAAATTTTAACAAAACCTATGCCTCAAGGACAACATAGCACAATTCAAGGTGAACTCGTTACCTACATTAACTTTACCTTGAAAAAACAACAAATTGCGTGGGCGTTTCCAGAGTTACGTTGTACTTTTGCTGATAAGTCGATCGTACCTGATGTAGCTGTATTTACATGGAATAAATTACCCGTTAATGAAGATGGCACAATCGGCAATAAATTTGACATTGCACCTGATTGGATTATTGAAATATTAAG
>CAZWLZ010000377.1:0-3543 GCA_964634505.1 uncultured bacterium
ACTAACTCTTGTTGTAATCCTACATAAGGGTTACTACTGCTACTGCCATAATTATTTTTAGTTTCTCCGTTTAAAACAATACTTAAAGGGGTATTGATATTATACTCTGGTTGTGCTTGGGCAACTTCGCCATATTCATACATATCTTTGAAAATATCATTAGCTGAAACTTGCGGTAATACAGCTATTTGAACATTCTCTCTAGGCTGAAAGCCATCTGTTTTGATATTTTTCAGACTATTAATAATTGAACTAAAAATATTATCTGAATTGTTATTACCATTATTATTAAAGGCTTCTCCTACTTCTATTTGAGTAAAATCTTCTTTTTTGGAGATCGCCTTCTGGGTAATTATACTTAAGTATTCTTGAGCACCTATGGACCAAATGCGAGGTAAACCAAAGCTATCAGATGTTACTTGAGAAGAGTTATCTATTTCGATTGATTCAAAATTATTACTGCTAATTTTCGTATTAAAATTACAACATTCTATGTTTTGAGAATTAATTATTGATAAACCTAAATTTTCATGTATTGCAGTAATACTTTTTAATTCTTTGCTTAAGTATTTTTGAACTGTTGAATTATCTGAAGATAAGGATATATTAATGGCAAAAGCTGGATTATCACACAAAATGGATGGGGTGATAATGGTTGTGGTAATACCTAAAAACGAGATTAATTGTTGTATTTTTTTTGCCATGATAACCATACTTATTTCCAGTGTAATTTTAGCTTACCAAATTATTATTTAACTATGTCAACATTTAGGATAACAGTTTTTTTTGAAATTTTCACCTATTTATTAATATTTTATTTCCTAGACAGTTTATCTCGAAGATTATCCTAACATTAGTAGGTAGCAATATAATTTATTTTTCAACATTTGCAGATGTTTTTAACTCAAGATTTTCTTTTATTTGATTATCACTAATTTTATTTGCTTCTTCCAAAAGTTTCGCTAATTCAATTTGTTTTTCCAAAGATTCTTGATAAGATACCAAGTTACTTAAACCATCAACTAATTTTTTAACATTATTTCTAAACTCAGGATCTCCTGTTATTTCATCCAAATCAGAAGTAATTTTAGCTGTATTTTCAAAAGTAACTCTAGCTGAATCTAAAGTTTGTTGCAGAGTTACTAAATTAGTTGGTTGATTAAGAGTTTTTGATATTTCTTCTAAGTTTTTACTAAATTCTTCTAAGTTTTTGATTATTTGTTGTGGATTACTTTCTTCTAATGTTGTGTTAACATTCGTTACGGTTGAATCTAAATTTGTAACTAAAATACTAAGTTTTTTACTGGTATCATTAACACTTTTTACGGTGTCATTTAATTCATTTTTATTAGCATCAATTACTGAATTTACATTAGTAATTAATGAGTTAATTTGGGTTGAAGTTGTGCTAAATTGTTGACTTAATCTAGTGATTTCTCCTGATGCTACATTGGCTGTATTGGTAAAAGCTTCTGCCGTATTAGAAAAGGTTTTTAAATCTTTTTTTACTGTTTTAGAAAAATCTGCTACTTCATCACTTAAAGCGATAAATTTTTCTCCTGCTAAAGCTGTATTTTTTACCGCTTGATTAATATTATTGTATAACTCAGGATTACTATAAATTTCAGCTAAACGAGTCATACTTTCAAACACATCTAATTCAGCAATACCTTCAACTTTTTCTTGATGACAAAGAATAAGATTAGATTCTTGACAATCTTTATTTAATGGATTAATGGTTAATCCTTCGGCTGTTAATTCTTGTTTAGGTATAATATCGACTAGGGTTTCTCCCAAAAGTCCGAAGCTAGTGGCTTTTATGGTAACCTCTTTGGGGATTTGAAGATTATTTTCAATATTAAGAGTTACATCAACTCCATTACTATTAGGTAATATACTTGTCACTCTACCAATTTCAATGCCTCTAAAACGAACTTTAGCTCCTTCTCTCAAGCCTCCTGCATTAGTAAATTGGGCAATTATTTCATAACTTTTATCATTAAATTTTCCTCCTTGAAGCCAATATATAATAAGCCCAAACACGGTTAATCCTAAGAGAATAAATAAGCCAATACTACCTTCTTTGATACTTTTTGAACGTAACATTTTTTTTCTTAATTAATAACTTTAATTGGACCATTTACACTAGCACTAAAAAATTGTCTGACTAAAGGATTTTCGGTGGTATCAACTTCCGTAATCTTACCCTGCCATTGAATTTTACCATCATAAAGAAACACTATACGATCGCCAGTACGTCTAATGGTACTTTGTTGGTGGGTAACCATTACATAACTTTGACAGCCTTGATCCGACTTTTGTAACGATTTTACCAAATCTTCAATTACAGTAGAAGCAATGGGATCTAATCCAGCAGTAGGTTCATCATATAAGATAACATCTGGACTAGAATTAAGATGATAAGGATTGGACATAATAGCCCTTGCAAAACTTACTCTTTTACGCATTCCCCCCGATAATTCAGCAGGAAGGCGATCGCCAATATCAGCTAAACCAACCATAGTTAATTTTTCTTCAACTAAAGAATCAATTTCCCCACCAGATAAATCAGAATGTTGATAAAGAGAAAAGCCAACATTTTCTCTAACTGTCAAAGAATCAAACAAAGCAGCCTGTTGAAATACCATACTAATATGAATAGAATCAACCGCATCCTCAATTAACCCTTCCCTTTTAACACCTTTAATATAAATTTCGCCCTCATCAAAGGGCAATAAACCAGCAATTATCCTTAGTATAGTAGATTTTCCCGTACCACTAGGACCAATAATAACCACCGCATCACCTTGATAAATAGCGAAATCTACTTGATCTAAAATAACATGATTACCAAAAGATTTAGATACTTTTTTCAATTCAATTAAAGGAATTTGATCACTCATTAGCAAAAATGATATTAACTTTAAAATTGATTATAACAATGAATAATCTAAGGATGAGAAAAGAAATAGGATACAATACAATAAATATTTAGTTACTTTCTCAAACAGTAGAATTAAGATAAAATTAAAGCATGAAAGATCAACCATTAGGCTCAGTAATAGAAGGTTCATTAAGTGCAGGCTTAAACGTGAGACTACATTCTGACGTATCTGTCGAAGAAATGAGAGTAGGTAAATTTTTAGTTGTTCAAGGTACAAGAGCTCGTTTTTTTTGCTTATTAACTGATGTCTCTTTAGGCACGTCTAACCCCAGAATTTTTGCCCATCCCCCCGATCCATCTGATGAATTTTGGCGTGAGATATTAGCGGGAAGCGATACTTATGGTACGATCGAAATTGCCCCCATGTTGATGTTAAATATTAGTGAAATTAACTCACAAAATGGTTATGTCGAAAAAAATACTACTATTTTCGGTAGTATCGATACTGAATTAGAACTTTTACCTGTTAAAACTATTCCTAGTCATTTTAGTCAAGTTTTTGAAGCTACAGAAAGAGACTTTAGCAGCGTGTTTGGCAAGGAAAGCGATACTCAAAAAAGAAATTTTGCCATCGGACAACCTTTAGATATGGATGTGCC
>CAZWLZ010000378.1:0-3516 GCA_964634505.1 uncultured bacterium
AAGGGGGCGTTCCTCTTTTTTTCGGCACAACCGATAAGGATGGCTATTTGACGGTTAAAATTAATAATAATGAAGTAATTCCTTTTTTCTTTGAAGAAAGTCAAGCTCAAAATTTAATTAATTCTTTTAAAAAAGACCAACCTAGTTTAGCTTCTACTATCTCTGTTCAAGTAGTACCTTTAGAAGGGGTTTTGTCAGCTATGAAGGAAGGCGATGATGATATTTTAAAAAAAATAATTTTTTGGCCTTCAGCGGAATCTTTGGCATTTTTGAAGTCTCTTAATCAAAATAAACCCACTCAAACGATTCCTCCTGCCCAAACCAATCCTCCTTCTCCCCAAAAATAGTGCCTATTTTATTTTCTTTGTTTTTGTTGTAAATTTATTTGAATTTCTTTAACTATTTTTTTTATTCTTAAATCAAGGGAAAAGCCTCTTTGAGTTTGAATAATAATTGTATTACTTAGGCGATCGTGAAATGCTTGATTATATTTTTCATCGGGAATGGCGATCGCCACATCAAGGATTAAAGGAGTTATCAATAAAACAGCAGATAAAAAATTACCGAAACTAATTTTTAAGCCAATCATAGCTAAAAAAGCACTTAAACATAGAATGCCCTCTCGTTTTGTCAAAGAAACAATAGAGGGCATTTTATTAAATCTTAAATCTAAAATTCTAATATCAAAAGCCCAACGTCCTAAACTTTGCCCCCGATTACGATCAACTACTACTACTCTTAAAATAAACCACAAAAAACAAAAAGCTAAAAATTCTACAAAAAGATTGGTAATTAAAGAGGTAATAATCCAAATTAAAATAAAATCGACTAAAAAAGCATAAGCTCTCCTTTCTAGTGGCGATCGCCTTAATTGTTCAGGGGAAAATTTGTTACTATACATAATTTGGCACGGTAAAAATTAAAAATTTATGTTGCTAAAAGATTATTTTATGATATGATCAATTTTAGTAGATTAAAAAGAGAATTTATGCCAAGATTAAAAAGTTGGGAATCACCACGGCGTGAAGGTAGAAATGATAAAGGAAAAGGCGGTAGTGCAAGGGCAAGACAATTAAAAAAACGACAACAAATGTTACGCACTAAATTAAAAAAGAATAACAATAATAATCACAAGGAAGAGAAAATAAAACTCTTCCTTTTTTAATGGATAAACAAAATAATAGAGAACTTGTTATAATTAATGTTATAATAGTGAATTGTGTTGAAATTTACCTAAATTAATGCCTAAATTAAAAACAAAAAAATCAGCATCGAAACGTTTCCGTTTAACAGGTAGTGGCCAAAAAATATTTCGCCGTAAAGCTAATAAAAATCATTTATTAGAACATAAAAGTGCTGAATGTAAACGCCGTCGTTTGGATGGATTAGCATTAGTCAGCGAACAAGATGAGAAAAATGTTCGTAGAATGATGCCTTATATCGAAAAATTTCGGTAATTAAGTTAAATTAAGTTTGTTTTAAGCAAATTTTAAAATAGAAACAAAAATCATAGTATTTAAACAAGAAAAGATATGACAAGAATAAAAAGAGGTAATGTCGCTCGTAAAAGACGACAAAAAATTCTTAAATTAGCAAAAGGTTTTCGTGGTTCACATTCTAAGCTATTCCGTACCGCAAATCAACAGGTAATGAAAGCCTTAAGAAATGCCTACAGAGATAGAAAAAAAAGAAAAAGAGATTTTCGTCGTCTTTGGATTGTGCGTATTAATGCGGCGGCTAGAATGCACGGAATTACTTACAGCCAATTAACTAACAAATTAAAACACGCTAACATTTTACTTAATCGTAAGGTTTTAGCCCAATTAGCTGTTGTTGATGCTGAAGCTTTTACCAAAGTAGTAGAATTAGCAATGAAAGCCTAAAATATAATAAATATTCCCCCTTATTAAGGCAAAGCTGTTTCATTCTGAAATTTTTAGTTAGAATCAATTAAGAAGTAAGGGAGTTGGGGAGATCACAACAATATTCTATTATTTTTAGAAAGAGGGATGTTACATACAACATCCCTCTTTCGGTTTAAGGATACTTCTTAAGAAAGTTCAAATACATAATTACTATCTAAATTGTAATTAAAAAGCGTATCCTGATTATTCAAATTAGATGCGGTTAGATTAGAAGTTGATTGAAGATTAATAGCAGAAGCATTATTAGTAGTTTCAATCAAAATTTCATAAACTTGACTTGTAGTTAAATTAGGATTAGCTTGCAACATTAAAGCTATAACTCCAGCTACATAAGGGCTTGCCATAGATGTACCACTCTTATAGCCATAGCCATTATTAGGAATAGTAGAATAAACATCACTGCCTTGGGCATTAACATAAATCATCGCAGGATTACTTCCAGCTGAATTAGAATAATTAGCACGGTTGCTATTTGCTTCTAATGCACCCACAGCTACAGCTAAAGGAGAATCACCCATACGATATTGAGCAAAACCAGCAGGGTATATTGGCACACTACCAGAATAATTACCAGCGGCGGCTACTACTACAACCCCATTACTAGTCGCATATTCTAACGCTGTGCGAATATAAGAGACTTCACTACCTCCTAAACTCATATTAATGACATCTGCACCATTATCAACGGCATAGCGAATACTTTTTTCTACCGCATTCCATGTGCTTAAACCTTTAACAGGCATAATTGTAACATTAGGAGCAACACCAGTATTACCTAAGCTATTATCTAAGGCACCTACAATACCCGTTACATGAGTGCCATGGCTACCGGTGCGAACATTATTCGTATTATCAACGAAACTCCAACCATTAACATCATCAATAAAGCCATTACTATCATTATCGATTCCATCTCCTGCAATTTCATCAGAATTTACCCAAATATTACCTTGAAAATCTTCATGTAAAATATCAACTCCGTCGTCAATAATGGCAACAATAACTCCATTTCCTCGATAACCTTGCGCCCAAACTTCAGGCACTTTAATTAAATCAAGGCCATTTTTAATGCCTCCCAAGTTAGCCACATCAGGGAATGGAGATACTCCAATGGCACGGGCGATAGCTGCTGCTGCATTTACATTGCCATAACCGCTGATACTACTATAAACATTATTAACAATATTGATTCCTTGATTGAAGATATTATTATTTTCATTGGATTCAATAATACTATTGCCATTATCAGTAACAGCTAATAAACGATATAAACCGCCTTGAATAGTCTGAGGAATTGTTAAGTCAACATTAATTTGATATTGCCCATCATTAGTAATAGTTTGTACTAAACTACTACCTAATAATACATCATTACTAGAAAAATTATTATCGGTAGAAAGATAAAATTCATTAGTATTATTATTAACTATCGTTTGCCCAGTTTTTGATAAAGTGTATTGAATGGTTACCGTACTGGCGATCTCCACTTTATTAGGTACAGATAAATTGGTAATTTGTAAATCTGCTAAGACGATATTAACTGGATTTACCGTTAAACTCACCGTAGCATTAGCAACTCCTCCGTTACCAT
>CAZWLZ010000379.1:0-3482 GCA_964634505.1 uncultured bacterium
ACTGGACTTAATCGAAAATCATTTGAGTATTTACTTGCTCGTTTTGAACAAGTTTATCAGTCATCTTTACAAATATCTAAGCCTAGTCGAATACGGAAAATAGGAGGGGGTAGAAAGTCTCATTTAAAAACTATCAAAGATAAACTATTTTATATCTTATTTTACGTCAAATGTTATTCCACCTTTGATTTAGCGTCTATTTTATTTGATTTTGACCGAAGTCAAGCTCATCGATGGATTAATCGTTTACTCCCCATCTTGGAAGAAACATTAGGAGAGAAAAAAGTTTTACCATTAAGACAAATAAGGACTTTGGAAGAATTTATGCTTCACTTTCCCCAAGTGAAGCAAGTAATGATTGATGGGGTGGAAAGACCAATAAATCGACCCAAAAATAGAGAAAGACAAAAAGAGAATTATTCAGGGAAAAAGAAACGACATACCAGAAAAAATCTAGCTATAGTAACTCCACAAAAAAAGATACTACAGTTAACGCCCACAACAGAAGGCAAAATTCATGACAAGAAAATTCATGACTATGATGATCTAATGGGGGGGATACCAGATGAGATAGAAGTGTTGTTAGATTCAGGTTTTCAAGGAGTACAGAAAGAATATGACAATCTACGTTTACCACATAAAAAACCAAAAGCAGGAGAATTGACCCAGAAACAAAAACAGGAGAATAAAGAATTATCAAAACAAAGAGTATTGTGTGAAAATGCTTTTGCAGGAGTAAAAAGAGATAATGCCATATCTAATATTTATAGAAATCATCTGCCTGAATTTGATGACCAATTAATATTAATAGCTTGTGGTCTCTGGAACTTATATTTAGAAGTAGCATAGAAACCATATCATATCTAGGAAAATGATTTGACTATTTTCTTTTTATTTCACAACAACTCTAATTTAATTTTCTCGGGCTAGACAATACTTTATACTAGAATTCGTCTGAGAAAAAAAAGATTTAGGTTCTTTACAATTCAAGTCATTAACCGATGTGATTTTTATTTTATATATACTCTGTGTTCTTATTAAAAACCCCATATTAATCCCATCATCCATATCGGAACTAATAATCATTGAATAACCCTGATCTTTTATTGATTTTAATTTATTAGAAACATCTAAACTCAACCACAAATGATAGTTTAGATTAACAGAACAAATAAGTACAGTATTAATAATACTAATAATAATTAGTGCTTTACCTACATTGATCAGAATTTTATTTTTAGATAGTAAGTTATAGATGATTATACTTATAGGGAATAGATGAATTTGTGGTACAATTCTAGCCCACCAACAAGCTGGATTAATAATTACTGTTAATAATAAGCCCAGACTAACCACTAAAAAATAAATCGTTTTTTGAAAATGAAAAAATTTTAACCTATTTAAGTCTTGTTTAATAATTGAAATAAATATTATGATTAAAGATAAAAAGCTAAGTATCATTAATTCTTGAAAATAAACTCCAAAACCTGCTAACCGACTATCTACTGCTTGATAATGATTGAGTAAAGATGAATTGATTATTGTGAAAGGAATTTTTAAGGGTATAATTTTACTATGATAAGAGAGAGGATGATAGTTACCTGGTAGTGCAATAACAGAAATTATAAATTTATAAAGGTTAGATTTCCCATTTAAAGCAATGGGTTCCATATTTTCTAAAAAGTATGAACTATTCCAATCTTTGCCATAAACAGGGTAAAATATATTACCTTGTGAAATTAGATTAGTAACATAAGGGTTATAACCGACAAAAAATACTCCTATTATTAAAACAAATATTAAGACTGTGATGTAAATAAATAACTGTTTTATCTGTTTTTTCAAGATAAGAATAATTCCTAAAATAGTACTCATAAATACTATATTGATTAATCCGGTAAATTTGAGGTTTAGATATAAAACTACTAGAGGCGTTAACAAAAATAGAAGTATTTTTAGAGGATTCAATCTTTCATTATTTACCAGATAAAACCATAAAGTAATAATGATTGCTGTTGTTAGAGTTGCTAATGAGGAATCTACCATAAAAGTAATACTCTGAATAACCGCTACGGGATTAAAAGTAATTAAAAGACTAATTAATAATGTGTATATATAATTTATTTTCAGAACTTCATTTAACAAAGGAAATGTTATGAGAAAAACACCAATTAAAAATGTTATATTGTAAAGTTTTCCTAATTCAATTGAATGAGTTAACTTATATACTAAAGCTGCATTTATCCAAAAAACTTTAGGATAATGATCTACCCAAATATTTCCTACATTCATTTGAGTAAAAGGATTCCAATCATTTGCTAAATGATAAATTGCCTCTTGATGGTATCTTTGACCGTCATAACTAAAATCAAAAAAAAGATTGGCGAAAATTCCTGCTAATAAAAAAATCAAGCAGAATAAACATAGAGAGAAAAAGGATATTTTTAGCTTTTTTTTTGAGTTAATTTTGTCGGTTAAAATACTGGTAACTATATATATATATAGTTACCAGTATCAAGCTAATAAAAAAAATAGCTGGAGTTAAACTATGTCTTAAAAAGAAATTAAGGGAAGCTAAAAAGAAAACTGAAAAAGGAAAAAAGAAAAGGGAATAACCTGTTACTGTTAATAAAATAGTTTTATTAGTCATAGATTTTTAATAATCTTAAAAATGTCTTTCTGTTACAAAAAAAATGAAAATAATATTTAATCATTAATAAAATTTTTTAAACAATTTACAAAATTTTGTTCACAATTAATGGAACGAACTAGAATATCAGGAACGGGAAAATCCATAGTTAAAAGTTGTTGTAATTCTGCCATGTTATCATAACAGTAAACTCCTGAATAGCCAAAAGAACTACGACAAGCAATACTATTACCAATAACAGGAATACCCGCAATTAACATTTCAGGAATGCGAGTTAGTACACCCGAGGCTGCTATTTGATGCACAATTATGGCTTGAGTTGTTTCTTGAAGATTTATCAATTCTTCAGGAGTAACACTACCATGTAATTTTATATTACTATTCTGACAATATTCCTCTAAAGTTTCTGTGCCATAACCGGCAATATCGACTTGAAAATCTATATTGTTATTAACTTGATTGAGCCAATTTATTAATTCAATAACTCCTAATCTGGTTGGTTTATTCGTTACACTACCTAAAATTAAAAAGTTTTTTTTCTCAGTTTTTTCTCTTTTTTCACGAATTTCTAATAATTTTTCTTCAAGAGATTTTGGGGGATAGTAAGGTAAATATTCTGCTTGTATCTCAAATAATTTTAATAACCATTGTTCTTCTCTGGAAATACAAAAAATATAATCAGCTTGCTGTAAATGCTTAATTTCGGTTAAAAAAGTCTGAGGAAATAAATCTCCATTGAAAAAATCTTTATTTTTATCAGCTAAGGACTCAATATTTTGCTTGTATCTCAAATAATTTTAATAACCATTGTTCTTCTCTGGAAATACAAAAA
>CAZWLZ010000380.1:0-3473 GCA_964634505.1 uncultured bacterium
GCCGCCGCTGAAGTATTACCTGTACTCGCACATATTACCGCTTTAGCCCCTGCTTCCTTTGCCTTAGAAATAGCCATAGTCATACCTCTATCTTTGAATGAGCCTGTAGGGTTTAATCCGTCATATTTAGCGTAAACTTTAACATTTCGTCCAATTAAATTGGCGATCGCCATAACAGGAATTAAAGGAGTATTACCTTCTAATAGAGTAATAACAGGAGTTTGAGCCGTAACAGGAAGATAAGATCGATAAGTTTCTATTAAGCCCTGCCAACCATTTACAGAGGAGTTAGAGGTTTGAGTTTGCGCAAAATTTGTAACAACCACAATCGTTAATTTTAATAAACTGGATATTTTATATTATGATTACCTATCTTAGATTAAAATGGTTATTTTCTTCAATTACAATCATCAATTATAGAAATTTAGTTATGGTTTGAGAACTAAATAGTAAAAAATTCTCTTGATTATTAATCAAAATTGTTTTATAATAGTGAAATTGTAAAAATTCACACATTTGGTTTTTCGGGTGTTTCTGACACAGAAATAAGTTAGCCAGATGGAGGATAAACCCGAATTAAGGAGAAAATCATGTCCGTTGTTACTTTAAAAGAGTTATTAGATTCTGGTGTGCATTTTGGCCATCAGACACGCCGTTGGAATCCAAAAATGTCCCCCTACATTTACACCGCTCGTAATGGGGTTCATATCATTGATTTAGTGCAAACAGCTGGGCTAATTGAAGAGGCTTATACCTACTTAAAAAAAGCAGCAGCCGAAGGCAAAAAAATATTATTTGTAGGTACAAAACGTCAAGCCGCAGGTATTATTGCCCAAGAATCCTTGCGTTGTGGATCATTTTTCATTAACCAACGTTGGTTAGGGGGAATGTTAACTAATTGGGAAACAATTAAGTCTCGTGTAGATAGACTGAAAGAATTACAAGAGTTAGAAGATAGTGGTGCTTTAGACAGAAGACCCAAAAAAGAAGCCTCCACTTTACGTCGTGAATTAGGCAAATTAGAGAAATATCTTGGTGGCATTAAAAATATGCGTAAAGTGCCAGACATCGTAGTCATTATCGATATTCGTCGTGAACATAATGCCGTCCAAGAATGTCAAAAATTAGGATTACCGATTATTTCTTTGTTGGATACTAATTGTAATCCCGATTTTGTTGATTTTCCTATTCCAGCTAATGATGATGCTATTCGTTCCATTAAATTAATTATTTCTAAATTAGCAGATGCTATCTATGAAGGACGACATGGAAAGGCGATCGCCGAAGAAAATTATGAAGAATTTGATAATTCCTTAGAAGATAAAACAGAGGAAGAATACGAAGAGGAAGAATATGAAGAAAAATCCTCAGATTCTGAAGAAGAATAATACTCAATTCATGTAATTATTAGGGAAAATAATTAAAATTAAATTTACTATGGCAGAAATAACAGCACAACTTGTAAAAGAGTTAAGAGAAAAGACTAGCGCCGGAATGATGGACTGTAAAAAAGCCCTTAAGGAAACCGACGGAGATATTACTACAGCTATCGAATGGTTGCGAAAAAAAGGCATCACTTCTGCCGAGAAAAAAGCAGGTAGAGTGACAGCAGAAGGTTTAGTTGAAACCTATATAAACCCTGATCAAAAAATAGGTGTTTTGATTGAAGTAAACTGTCAAACTGATTTTGTGGCACGAAATGAAGCATTCAAAATTTTAGTAAAAAACCTAGCACAACAAGCGATTACGGTCAATACTGTTGAAGAATTATTATCTCAACCTTATGTTGATAAAAACACCATCAGTGTAGATGAATTTATTAAGGAAACCATTGCTACATTGGGTGAAAATATCCAGATAAGACGTTTTGTCAAATTTGATTTAGAAAATAAAGCAGGTTGTATTGATAGCTATATTCACACGGGTGGAAGAGTAGGGGTTTTATTAGAGTTGATTGCTGAAAATCCAGCTACAGCAGAGAAATCTGAATTTCAAGATTTAACTAGAAATGTAGCCATGCAAGTTGCAGCTTGTCCAAATGTAGAATTTGTGAGTAAAAATGAAATTTCTGCCGAAGTAGTAGAAAAAGAAAAGCAAATTGAAATGGGTAGAGAAGATTTAGCAAATAAACCTGATAATATCAAAGAAAAAATAGTCGCAGGACGTATTGATAAAAGATTAGGGGAATTATGTTTATTAAGTCAACCTTATATTCGTGATCAAGGTATTACAGTAGAAGAGTTAATTAAACAAACAGTGACTACCTTAGGGGAAAATATTGAAATAACTCGCTTTAATCGTTTTATTTTAGGCGAAGGTATTGAGAAAAAAGAGTCTAATTTTGCTGAAGAAGTAGCTGCCCAAACTGGCGGTTTAATCTAAATTAATCTCATTAAAATTTCTAAAAACTTCGCAGTAAGCCCTTAAGGGCTTATTATGGCTAAAGCCATTACTACAAACCAAAAGGCGATCGCCAAACAATTATTATGGTAAGACTTCTATATTAACTTGGTTTTTTTGTAATCTTTTTAACTTTTGTTCTCGAATTTCTTTTTCAACACCTGCTAATAATTCTTCTAACTGTAAACCGAAATCTTGTAAGTCTAAACGAGTTTTACGTAAATTAGTAACAAGGCGTTTTCTGGTTTCTGGATTCGGTATAAAAGATTGTTTGCTCATCATAAACCCCACTCAATTCTAATTTCTTCGACACCTAGTTTATCATTGATAGCAGCTCTCCCCAAAAGTATTGCAAAAAAAGCTCGTAGTAAGCCCTTAAGGGCTGATAATAGCTAAAGCCATTACTTACCAACTTTTCGGTTGAAACTTAGTAGAATTAAGAATAGTCATATTTTCTCCTGCTTGAGTTAAAACAAATAAACCTTTTTTATAAGCATAATTAGCCACTTCTTCCTCTACTACCATAGCTGCTACAGCACCAAATGCCTTCATATTTTGATAGTGTGGCATTAATCGTTTAAACTTTTCTAATCGTTGTAAATGTTCATCTACGTCCGATTGACTTAATTTGCTTTTCACTTCTACTAACACTAATTCGGTAGTATTTCTCACTAATAAATCAATTTCTAAGCCTCCATCTTCTCTTTTAACTGTCACATCTGATTGTAATTCATGGACATCAATACCTCTAGCTTGAAATAAACTTACAGCACAAGGATGTACTTGCCATTCCACAAATTCTCCTAAACGATTACCAAGTTTACCAATTTGTTGACTGACTTGTTTTATTTGGCGATCGGTTTCTTGAAAACGGCGATCGGTTTCTAAAGATTGTTCTTTGAGAATACGCTCGGTTTCTTGAAAACGGCGATCGGTTTCTAAAGATTGTTCTTTGAGAATACGCTCGGTTTCTTGAAAACGGCGATCGGTTTCTAAAGATTGTTCTTTGAGAATACGCTCGGTTTCTTGAAAACGGCGATCGGTTTCTAAAGATTGTTCTTTGAGAATACGCT
>CAZWLZ010000381.1:0-3459 GCA_964634505.1 uncultured bacterium
TAATCTTACACGAAACAAAATCTGTACCTCGCAGATAAGTTAATTTTTAGTTATACATTCGCAAGGTCATTCTGACTAAAAGATTTTATATTTTTTCTTATATTCCCCTTCATAAGGGAGTAGGTGTCATAAAACATAAATCCTATCACAGTTGCGGGACAGCGTTAGACTTTCACTAAACTTTCCCCTTTAAATTTAATAGCTCATTTGTATTAAAATCGAATAGAAATGTAAACATATCATATTTTGTGTTCTTTGTCAACTAATTATGATACAGTAACTTAAAATTATTTTAAGCCCCCCAACCCCCAACTTTGGGGGAGTAGGAATTGTTCTCGCCCCAAACTTGGGGGATAAAGGGGGCAAATGTATAAGTTCTAGTAATAATAAAATTACAGAAAATAGACAATTATTTAATTATTTTTTATGGATATTGTCAATAACACCCAAACTCGCAAAGATGATCATATTAAAATTTGTTTAGAAGATGATGTTCAATGTCATCAAATAACTAACGGTTTTGAAAAATATCGTTTTCAACATTTTTGTTTACCCGAATTAGATTTTAATGATATTGATTTAAGCACTTGTTTTTTAGGCAAAAAGTTGGGTTATCCTCTGCTAATTTCTTCCATGACTGGAGGCACAGAAAAAGCGAGAATTATTAATCAACGTTTGGCTGAAATTGCTGAAATCTATCAAATTCCTATGGGTATTGGTTCGGGTAGAGTTGTGATTGAAAAGCCTGAAACTGCTATTACCTTTAATGTACGCCCCATCGCCCCTACTATTCCTTTATATGCCAATTTGGGAGCAGTTCAACTTAATTATGGTTATAATTGGTCGCAGTGTTTACAATTGGTTGAATTATTACAAGCTGATGCTTTAATTTTGCATCTAAATCCTTTACAAGAATGTATCCAACCTCATGGCGATATAAATTTTTCTAATTTACTTGACAAAATTCACTTAGTATGCAGTAACCTACCTTGTCCTGTAATTGTCAAAGAAGTTGGTAACGGTATTTCAGCAAAAATGGCTCAAAAATTATGGGATGTGGGTGTGATGGCGATCGATGTAGCGGGTGCAGGTGGTACTTCTTGGGCGAAAGTGGAAGGAGAAAGAGCAGAAACTTTTTTACAACAACGTTTAGCAACAACTTTTGCTGATTGGGGAATCCCTACGGCTGAATGTTTATCAAATATTAATCTTTTAAATTCTAGTATTCCTTTAATTGCTTCTGGAGGTATTAGAAACGGGTTGGAAGTGGCTAAGGCTTTAGCTTTAGGAGCGAATTTAGTAGGATTGGCTTTTCCTTTTTTACAGGCGGCTAATGATTCTAGTCAAGCCTTAGATGATTTGATGCAATTACTGATAGCTGAGATTAAAACGGTCTTTTTTTGTACGGGAAATCTTAATCTTACTGAGTTTAAAAATTCCCAATCTTTATTTCTTAGCTAAAAATTAGAGTCAATATATAGCAGTTTACCGTAGGGGTAATTCATGAAGTACCTCTACATTTGGTTCTTTTGCGTAAGTACTAGGGGTATAAAAAGTATTAAAATTTATGCTTAATTTTCCCTAAATCAAAATAGATTTGATTAGAATAAAGAAAATTTTGTTGAAATAACAGTGATGGCTAATTTACCCAACTCAAGATTACCTGAGGTTAGTTTAGATAAATTAGAGTTAGATTTTGTGGCGACTAAAATTAATCAAAAACTAAGTCAAGCTATCACTATTTCTAATAATATTCCTGATACTCTTTTAGAAGGAAAATGGTCAGTTTCTGCTCATAAAAATGACCCTCCTCATACTCCTGATAGTCATAGTTGGATTAGTTTTTCTCCTCGAGAATTTAAAGGGAATCAAGTTAATTGTGAAGTCAAAATTGATACCTGTAAGTTAAAAGCGGATAAAGATTATGATCGAGAAATAGTTTTAATGAGTAATGCGGAGAAAAATTATTACGTCAAAGTTAAGGTTAAAACTGCCAAGTTTGATCCCAATATCTCTTTACCTCCTTATAGATTATTAGTGGTTTCTGGTTTAGTTTTAGCTTTATATGCAGGGATTGTAGGGCATGGTTGGTTATGGATAACTGCTGATTTCACGGCTGCCATGATGGAAATGCCAAGGGAATTAGGCTGGATTAGGGGGGTGATTTTTGGGGTGATTTTGATGACGATTTACGGGGCGATTTCGGGGGTGATTTTTGGGGTGATTTTGATGACGATTTTTGGCACGATTTTGTGGGCGACGGGGGAGGCGATTTTGGAGGTGCTTTCGGCGGCTATTTTCTGGGCGATTTTGAGTCCGATTTTCGGGGTGATTTTCGGTGTGATTTTCGGGGTGATTTTGAGTCCGATTTTGAGTCGGATTTTCGGGGCGATTTTGGGGTTAATTGCGATGATGATTTTGATGGTGATGTGGGATGGGATTGCGCATATGATTTCGTGGGAAATTAAGAAACCCGTAAAAAATGCCGTAGAAAGAACACTTAAAAGCAATTTTTATGAAAGAGGTTTTAAGAATGGAGGAGTTATTTTTTATGTTGTCACCACTACAGTGGTGGGCATTTTAACCGGAGTGGGTGCAGCATTTGGCTTTAATCCTCTGCTTTTAACTGGTTTAGGGGTTACAGGTATTCCTTTAGCATGGGGGTTAATTTTACCTCCTTTAAAATTAAGGAAGCTAAAAGCTGAATATCATCGTCAAGAATCCCAGAATAATTTGATTGATTCTTGATATTGAATAATAACAGATTGATTGATTTTTATAGCAAACTGGCGTTCAATTACAGAAAGATACACCATCAAATAATTATTAAAATTTATGCCTAATTTATTCTAATCAAATTGATTTTGATTAGAATAAAGAAAATCTTTTTGTTTAAATAAAGTGATGGCAAATTTACCCGACTTCACCCCTTATGGTTATCAAACTCTTGAAATACTCTATCAAAATACTCAAGGTGGCAGAATTACTTATAAAGCCCATGATTTAAAAAACAATCAAACTGTAGTTATCAAACAGTTTAGTTTTGCTAAAAAAACTTGGGATGGTTATAAAGAAATTGAACGAGAAATTAATGTTTTAAGTAGTTTAAATCATGCTGGTATTCCTAAATATTTGAATAAGTTTGATTCTGATGAGGGTTTATGTTTAGTGCAAGAATATATAAACGCTCAACCCTTATCAATATCTCGTAGTTTTAGTGCTGAAGAAATTAAAAGCATTGCTACCCAATTATTAGAAATTTTGGTGTATTTACAAGAAAGAATACCGCCTATTATTCACCGTGATATTAAGCCTGAAAATGTATTAGTTGAAATTTCCTCTAATTCCTCTGAAGAAATCACCTCTAACCCCCCTATTGGTAAAGAAATCCCCCCTAACCCCCCTTCAAAAGGGGGGAATCGGATGGGAGATATTCAGGAAAGTCCCCTTTTTCAAGGG
>CAZWLZ010000382.1:0-3425 GCA_964634505.1 uncultured bacterium
TTGCCCTACAACTATGGATTTGGTATAAATTTTTACTATTTCTGCTAAAGGGTCTTGTAACCTTCTACCGATACTAATTGCACCCCTAACGACTATATCCAATTCGGGAAATTCGGAGATCGCCACTTCACTAGCTGAATAAATCGAAGCTCCCGATTCATTAACCATAACTATAAGAGGTTTTTTGTCAATAGTTTGTAAAGTTTCTGTAATAAAGTCCTCTGTTTCTCTTCCAGCCGTACCATTACCAATAGCGATCAATTCGATATTATACTTAAGGATCAGCTTTTTAATGGTATCAGAAGCCATAACCCTTTTGTCGTTACCTGTATGGGGAAAAATTGATTGATATTCCAAAAATTGCCCCGTTTCTGAGAGAATAGCCACTTTACAGCCAGTGCGAAACCCCGGATCGATCGCCAAAGTGGGTTTCATACCAGCAGGAGGAGACAATAATAATTGTCGCAAATTAGCTTCAAAAGTCAGTATAGATTCAGTATCAGCCCATACTTTTAAATCTAATCGCACATCCCGAATTAAAGCAGGTTTAAGTAAACGCTGAAAACTATCTTTAATCATTATCTGATAAAACTCCCTCACGGCGGGAATTTTAGTATTAATTACCTTCGATTCTAAATAATTAATTACCCTCGCCTCCTCAAAATCAATGTCCACCACAAGGATTTTTTCCGATTCACCTCGAAATAAAGCAAGAATATTATGGGGGGCAATTTGAGTAAATTTGCTTTTAAAATTACGATACATTTCAAATTTAGTGCTACCTTCGGGATAATCCTCTTTAATGCGAGAAACAAATACACCGTTATCGAGAATAAAATCTCGTAAATATACTCTTAATTCAGCTTTTTCGGCTATTTCTTCAGCTATAATATCTCTAGCACCATTTAACGCTGATTCTATCGATTTTACTTCTTCTGAAAGATATTTTTCAGCTTCCTTATCCAGAGATGAAAATTTTGCGTCTGGATTATTTAAGTTTTTAATAAACTCGGCGAGGGGTGTTAAACCTTTATCCTTAGCCATAGTAGCCCTAGTGCGTCTTTTCGGCTTATAAGGTAAATAAAGGTCTTCCAACTCATTTTTTTGTAAACAGTTGTCAATTTGAACTTTTAAACTATCACTGAGTTTATTTTGAGAAGCGATACCCTCTAATATTACCTGTTTCCGACTTTCTAACTCTTGTAAATATAAAGCTCGATCTTGAATATTTCTTAATTCAATTTCATTCAAAGCTCCTGTTTTTTCTTTACGATAACGAGCAATGAAAGGGATGGTAGCACCTTCTGCTAATAATTCTAAAGCACTGTTAACATTTTGGATATGAAGAGATAATTCATTAGCAATAATTTCAGAAATAGTTCGCATTTTACTTAATAATTTTTGTCTAAATTCCTAATATATAATTAATTTGAACTAAAGTTATTCTAGTTTATTCAAGATTTATGATAAATAATGATTTATTTTTGAGCTTATCTATTTTAATAACAATTAGATCGAGATATTCAATATAATTTATGATATTAGTAATCAAAAATTTTTTATTGACTAATCTTGATTTTATTACTTGTTTAATTGTTTTAAACCGCCAAAATAATCGTCAGACTAAAATTGCTCAAAAACTAAATTATCTTTTCGGACAAGCTAGTGGTAATCCCCAAACAATAATAAGAAGTAAAGAAATGTTAAGACTACTTGAATCAGTTGGAATTTTTGATACTCCTGAGAATAGAAATTACATTTTAAATTATTTGGAAAATATCTTTTATGATCAAATCAATATTATGGAAATTCAAACGGATGGAAGGGTTATTAAAGATTCTTTGTTAATAGGTAAACAAGGAGCTTTAAGAATGCAAACAGTTTGGTCAGATGATAAATTAATTACATTTTTTCTTAAAAAAGGAGATAATTAATCATGTATTTAACTTTTACTAATCATGTGATTGAATTTAAAGAATATTCTAATCAACAAGAAATGGAACAATGCTTAAAACAATCCGATCTAGGCAGTATTATTTTAGGTCAAGAATTTTCCTATCCAGATCAATTTTATGTAGCTATGATTTGTCCTCAAACATCAGGCTTACATTATTTTGGTATTGGTATTTGTGCAGAAAGTTATGGTTTAAAACCCCATTCTTTACTATTACCTCAATCTAATATTCTGCTTTTTGGCTTTAATAATCAAGTAGTAGGAATTAATATTAATCAGCGAGAAATTGCTTTTAAAATCAACTTAAATTCTCTCTTTTATTACTTTTTACCTATTCCAGAAAGGCAAATTATTTTGATAGTACAAGAATTAGATATAGTTGCTATTAATGAGGAAGGTCTGGAGTTATGGCGTTATGGAAAAGATGTTATCACAGAAACTACTTTAAATGGTGACAATATTCAGCTTAATTTTATGGATGAAAGTCCAACTTGTTTAAATATTTTAAGTGGTGAATTAGTTAAGGTTTAACCAAAATGGATTAGGTTCTATAAAATTAAATTTGGGTTTCCATACCACCCAAGCTAATTTTTTGTGGTAATAGTCTCTTGATAATCTGGTGCTGTCGATCCTCTTAATAAGCCTTCTAGGCTAAGATCTTCATCTATTTCTTTCCAGTGAATACCGTAACCTCCGCCGCAAATTTGCCATTTATTCAATTGTTCTTGACTAGCATTAAATAAACGGGGAAACCATGCTAAGGGTGTTTTTATTGTGCGTCCGTCCATAATTCCTAAGGCTAAATTATCATCTTCTATGATGACATTTTTTACCCTTAAATCAACTAAAATATTCATTCCAAGCCTCCAAAATATGATTTTATTTGATTGTACAATTGATTGAATTTTTCTTAATTCTTTACCAGAAAATCCAATATTTCTAGCTAAAAATACAGGTGATAACCAAAATTTTGCCGATAAATTATCCTTATCTACAGGAATATGGAATGGCTCATTTGGTTCATGACTATAAAAATAAAAACGATAACCTTTATATCTTAATATGGTTGGCACGAAAAAATAGGATGGGCATTGCCCACCAATATCAAATTAAATTACATTGTAGTTAAGTCTTTTTGTTCCTACACCCTTCACTAAACTTTTTAGTCTTGATTATTAAAGTCTTCAGTTGGTTGGCGATCGTTACTCCATGCCCACCAACTTTGTCCACATTCACATAAATAAAATTCTTGCCATTTGCGACGATAATTTTCCATTAAAACAGGAGAATAACGATTAAGCCATACTTTAGTAGCTTGATGGGATGAATTCTGACATTTAGGGCAGCAAAATGGTACAGCGTGAATAGCTGTTTTAGCCCATTGGGGGGGGGTTGGGGAGAAGGCTTCGATCATCATAGTTAAAAATTATCAATAAAATAAATTTAGTTTTTTGCTTATTAAAGTTAATTT
>CAZWLZ010000383.1:0-3401 GCA_964634505.1 uncultured bacterium
GTGCAGACATTACGGGAAGCCAGTTTCTTAATCCTGATGGTAATTTTCCTAATCATATTCCTAATCCTGAAAATAAAGAGGCTATGGAGTCAATTTGTCAAGCAGTTTTGAAAAATAAAGCTGATTTTGGGATCATTTTTGATACGGATGTTGATCGTTCGGCGGCAGTAGATTCAGAGGGAAAAGAATTGAATCGAAATCGTTTAATTGCCTTAATGGCAGCCATCGTTTTAAAGGAAAATCCCGGTTCAACTATTGTGACAGATTCCATTACTTCTGATGGTTTAACTGAGTTTATTGAAGGGGAATTAAAGGGTAAACATCATCGTTTTAAGAGGGGTTATAAAAATGTAATTAATGAGGCAATTCGTCTTAATAATGAGGGTGAAAAATCTTTTTTGGCGATCGAAACTTCTGGCCATGGGGCGATGAAGGAAAATTATTTTCTTGATGATGGTGCTTATTTGGTGACTAAATTATTAATTGAATTGGCTAAATTAAAGTTAGAAAATAAGTCTTTATTTGATTTAATTTCTAATTTAAAAGAGCCTCAAGAAAGTGAGGAATTTCGATTAAATATTAAGCAGGAAGATTTTAAGTTTTATGGTAATTTAGTTATTGAAAAATTAACTAAATTTGCGTTAACCAAAAATGATTGGAAGGTTGTACCTAATAATTATGAAGGGGTGAGAATTTCTTGTCAATCTCCCACTGAAAAAGGTTGGTTTTTGTTAAGATTATCTTTACATGATCCTTTAATTCCTTTGAATATTGAGTCTGATGTTATAGGTGGTGTTGAGAATATTGTTACTCAATTATTAGGGTTTTTTCAATCTTTTGATTTTTTAGATTTATCTCCTTTTCAAAAATATCAAAAGTAGTCAATAATATTATCTTAAATCCTTTTTGTATTGAAAAAAACTAGGATAGTTAGGATAATACGATCGCCATAAGCCCTTACAAAAAGGGAATATAAACAAAATTGATCGCCAAATTTTCTTGTTTAAAGAAAAAAAATATTCTATTTTTAAGATGATCAATTAAACTTAAACTAAATTTATCAATCACAATTAAGGAGTAAATATTATGGCGATCGCCACCATTACCGAAAAATTATTAACAGCAAAAAGAGAAAACGGAATTAGTTTTAGTGAATTAGAAAAAATATTAGATAGAGACGAAGTATGGATTGCTGCTGTCATTTATCGACAAGCTACCGCCTCAGAAACAGAAGCCAAAAAATTAATTGAGGCTTTAAAACTGCCCCAAGAGTTAGCCCAAGAATTAACGATACCGCCGTTAAAAGGATGTTTAGAGCCTGTAATTCCCACTGATCCGCTGATTTATCGTTTTTATGAAATTATGCAGGTTTATGGCTTACCTTTAAAAGACGTAATTCAAGAAAAATTTGGAGATGGTATTATGAGTGCCATTGATTTTACCCTAGAAGTAGAAAAAATAGAAGACCCCAAAGGCGATCGGGTTCAAGTGGTCATGTGTGGAAAATTTTTACCCTATAAAAAATGGTAATTTCTCACAAAATATTTTGATCAGATACAAAAAACGGCTTAATTCTTTTAGGTTGATTTGAAGTATGAAACCTGTACTTGGCTATGATCGATCACCACTAGAAAAAGTCCGTTTATCCCATTTGCAATATAGTAATGAGCAAAATAAGTAAAATTAATAAAGGATCAAAATAAACCACAATTGACAATTAAGTCATTTTAAACTTATGCTTAAAATACAATCATAGTTTGTCAATTATCAACAAAAACTTTTCTACAATTCTAAAATTTTATGGAGTGTTAATGTGCAAGAATTAATCAAAATGAGAGAAAAAATTACACTTCTAAAAGAAAATCTAGGGCTCACCATTGTTGGCAAAGAAAACCCAATTAAATTAGTTTTAGTAGCCTTATTGAGTGGAGGTCATGCTTTACTAGAAGACGTACCGGGAGTAGGTAAAACTTTATTAGCGAAATCTTTAGCACGTTCAATTAATGGAAAATTTCAAAGGATACAATGCACACCCGATCTTTTACCTAGTGACGTTACAGGGACAAATATTTGGAATCCTAGCAGTAGAGAATTTGAATTTTTAGCAGGACCAGCTTTTGCTAATATTTTATTAGCAGATGAAATTAATCGGGCGACTCCTCGTACTCAATCTTCTTTATTAGAAGTAATGGAAGAAAAACAAATTACTATTGATGGGCAAACTAGACTTGTTCCACATCCTTTTTTTGTAATTGCTACTCAAAATCCGATCGAATATCAAGGCACTTTTCCCCTACCAGAAGCTCAAATGGATCGATTTATGATTTCTTTAACAATGGGTTATCCTTCCGAAACAGAAGAATTACAAATGTTAGAAAGACAATTACAACCAAGCCAAGCGACTAAAGAAAATGCCTGTTTGTCCCTTGAAGATGTTTTAGAATTGCAAAAACTTACTACTACAATAACTGTTTCTAAATCTTTACAACTATATATTATTAACTTAATTCGTGCTTCTCGTAATGACGATGAAATTACTTTGGGTGCAAGTCCTCGTGGGACAGTAGCACTACAAAAAGCTATTCAAGCCTTAGCTTTTTTAGAGGGTAGAGATTATGCAACTCCTGACGATGTCAAGTTTTTAGCTCCTCATGTCTTAAGCCATCGTATTATTGCAACAGGAGGACGCAATCCCATAGCAATTATTAAACGTTTATTAGATTCAACACCCATTGAAATAACCACTAATTAAGTCAAAATTAATTTTTTATCCCCTCTTCTTTGTGTCTTTGATCCTTTGCGAGACAGAATCATATCTGAGCAAAAAATTAGAAAATAATTAACAGTAAAAATTATGACAGAAACAAAACCTCCTTTTCCTCCTTTTACCCTAGAAACCGCATTACAGAAAGTTCAAATGGCTGAAGATGCTTGGAATACCAAAAATCCCGAAAAAGTTGCTTTAGCTTATACTATTGATTCAAAATGGCGTAATCGAGATGAATTTATTAACGGACGAGAAGAAATTAAGGCTTTTTTAACTCGTAAATGGCAAAAAGAACTTGATTATCGTTTAAAAAAAGAACTCTGGGCTTTTACTGGCGATCGCCTAGCCGTTCGCTTTGAGTACGAATGGCATGATGATTCTAATCAATGGTATCGATCTTATGGTAATGAAATGTGGGAATTTGATACTAATGGTTTAATGAAATATCGTTACGCTAGTATTAATGATTTGTTAATAGAAGATGGCGATCGCCAAATTTTATAAAATAGGCATCTTGCTTGTTGTAATGAATCTATTAAATTTTATAAAGAAAAGACAGGCTAGAAGCCCATCCCACTGTAACTAATGAGTGAAAAAAAATCCCCACCCTTAACTAATTTTATTACTTTCTGTC
>CAZWLZ010000384.1:0-3322 GCA_964634505.1 uncultured bacterium
TAATGCCGCCACTGGAGAGGCTGGTTGGGAAGATGCGGTTTTAAGCGCGCAAACTTTGGCACAACATTTGAATATTTCTTCCGATACCATTTTATTAGCTTCTACGGGTGTAATTGGACGCAGAATTAAAATGGATGCCATGATCGAGGCTATGCCTAACTTAGTGGCTAGTTTATCAGAAAATGGAGGCGAAGCTGCTGCTAAGGCTATTATTACCACCGATTTAGTTATTAAAGAAATCGCTTTAGAAACTATGATTGATGGGCGACCTGTGCGTATCGGCGGTATTGCTAAAGGTTCGGGCATGATTCACCCTAATATGGCTACTATGTTGGGTTTTATTACTTGTGATGCTGCAGTTTCAACTCATTTATGGCAGGAGATGTTAACTCGTGCCACAGATAAAAGTTTTAATCAAATTACGGTTGATGGTGATACTAGCACTAATGATTGTTTAATTGCCCTTGCTAATGGCCAATCTCGTACGGCCGCTATTACAGAAATGGATGCTAATGGACAAAAATTAGAGGCTATGTTAACGGCTGTTTGTCAACATTTGGCTAAGGCGATCGCCAGAGATGGAGAAGGAGCAACTTGTTTAATTGAGGTGCAAGTAACAGGCACAACTGATGAAAAATCCGCTCGTCAAATTGCTAAAACTATTGTAGGATCATCTTTAGTCAAATCAGCTATTTTTGGGCGTGATCCAAATTGGGGTAGAATTGCAGCTGCCGCTGGAAGAGCGGGAATCTCTTTTAAACAAGAAAATTTACAAATTAAATTAGGGGATTTTCTATTAATGGAAAATGGACAACCCTTACCTTTCGATCGCCAAGAAGCTAGTAACTATTTAAAAAAGGCTTCAGAAGGGGAATATATGCAAACTGACACCGTTTTAATTAACGTATGTGTTGGCAATGGTTCAGGCACTGGCACAGCTTGGGGGTGCGATTTAAGCTATAAATACGTTGAAATTAACGCAGAATATACAACCTAAGCTATGAGGTATGAGGTTTTTAAAGAAGGTGTTAGGGGTTAGGTATTAGGGATTAGGTTTGAAGAGAAATAAAAAAAAATTACTTCAAAACTTGAAAAAATGTAGATTTATATAAAAATTAGTTTTTAACCTACTACCTATTTTCTATTACCTATTGCCCATTCCCGAACACCTCAAAACCTATTCCTATTTTTAAATTAAACTAACGCCTGTAAAAGGGCTTGAAATTTGAGTTTAATTTCCCTTAATTCTTGCTGAGGATTTGAACCTGCTACAATCCCAGCACCTGCATATAAGCAGGCTTTTTTCCCTTGTATCAAAGCCGAACGAATACCCACAATAAACTCACAATTTCCATTAAAATCAATCCATCCTAAAGGTGCTGCATATAAAGAACGATCAAAATTTTCCGTATTTTTAATAATTTCACAAGCCTCTTTAATCGGCATCCCTGCTACAGCAGGAGTAGGGTGTAATTTGGTAATAATTTCTAAAGCTTTTAAAGAGGGAGGAATAGAAGCAGAAATAGGTGTCCATAAATGTTGAATATTAGATAATTTTAACAGTTGTAAAGATGCCTTTTTAGGGGTTAAATTTAATTGATATAAACTAGAAATTAAAAAATCACTAACTACATTATGTTCTCTTTTTTCCTTATCATTATTTAATAAAATTTGTCCCAAATAATCATCTTGAAAATCATCATTTCCCCTAGCGGATGAACCGGCTAAAGCATCAGTTATTAATTGATAATTTTGTATTGATAATAATCTTTCTGGACTTGCACCAATAAAAAAATCTTCTCGATTATTACTAATAGAAAATATATAACAATCAGGATGATTTGCTTTTAAATTTGCTAAAGATTTTATAATATTAAAATTATTTTCTGATTCTAATTCTAATGCATGAGCTACCACAATTTTATTGATTTTTTTCTCTTCTATTTTTTCTAGTGCATTACTAACATTATCAGTAAAATTTTGATAATTATAATGTTCTATTTTAGAAAATAAATAATGATTTTTTTCATTTTTCTCCTCTCCTTTTTGTGGCTTGTTTACATTATTAATATCAAAAAAAATTTTTAATAAATGATCATTTTTTTGTCTATTTTTTATCAATTTATTAATAATAAGAATAGAGGTATTTTCTTGATTAATTAATTGTACATAAGGAATGAATATTTTAGCTAAAGGAAAACAATTATAGGCTTGATTATTTTGATGATTAAAAAAATTGAAATGAGCAAAGAAATAAGGACTATTTTGTAATATTAATTCCCCAACTTTAATAATTTTATTTTCAAAATAATTAATAAATTTTTGACATCTTAAAAATCGGTTTTCTGTATCATTTTTATTGATATTTATTTGTTTTTCATCAAAAATAATTTCGGTTTCATTTATTTCAAAACTTTTAATTTGTCCGATGGCCACTACCGCTTCTTTTTTTTGCTGATTTTCCCCATAAAAAGACACTTGATTTGGTTGTATCATCTCTTCTAAAAAGTCTAAAGGTTCAATATAGTCAATTTGTTTAGATATACTAATTATTTCAGCTTGAGGTGAAGCTGAATTATAATTTTCCCACTGTAAAATAAATTCTCTCAGATTTTTTTTATTCAAAAGACTATGATGATAAGGAATGACTGCCATGACAAGAGAATTGTAAATATTTTTAATGATTTTGTATCGAAGGTTTCCTACTAATGCTATCTATAAAAATGGATAATACCGATTTTCTTTTCATTCTGTAAATACATTTACTCTTTTTATTCATAGGTTTTTAACCTTCTATTTATTTTATCTAATAAAGGACTCATGGTAACAAATAATTCTGTATCTTTAAATACAACGTCTCGTAACAAATTATGGTTAGCGGCCATCAAATTACCCATGTACACTGTGGCTATTATACCTATTAGTGTCGGTTCGTCCATCGCCTTTGCCGAAACTCAGTTAATAAATTTCCCCATACTGTTGACTTTTTTAAGTTCGGCTATTTTAATTATTGCTTGGTTAAATATCAGTAATGATGTTTTTGATGCTGACACTGGTATTGATAAAAATAAAGCTCATTCTATTGTTAATTTAACTGGAAATAAGTCCTTAATGTTTTGGCTTAGTAATTTATTCCTGAGTTTAGGTTTAAGCGGCATTATTTTAATTAATTTCTGGTTACAAGATTGGATGGTATTTTGGTTAATTTTAGCGTGTTGTTTCCTAGGCTACACTTATCAAGGGCCTCCTTTTCGTTTTGGCTATCTTGGGTTAGGTGAAATCATCTGTTTTATTACCTTTGGCCCTATGGCCATCTCAGCTG
>CAZWLZ010000385.1:0-3315 GCA_964634505.1 uncultured bacterium
GTGCGGTGGGTGTAGCTAGAAATATCTCACGATCGCCAAAGGGGAAATATGTAGCCGTATCAGCTAGAGGAAATTTTTATTCCACTTGGCAACCGGGGGATACAGAATGGACTCCCCACAATCGTAATTCTTCTCGTCGTTTACAAAATATGGGTTTTACTCAAGATGAGCGACTTTGGTTAATTGCTAGAGGTGGGCAAATTCAATTTACTAAATCACCAGATTTTGAAGATTGGGACGAAGTTATTTATCCTGAAATGTCTGCTAGTTGGGGCTTTTTAGATTTAGCAACCCGTACCCCAGAAGAACTTTGGTTAGCTGGAGGCAGTGCTAATTTATTAGTAAGTCCAGACTTAGGGACAACATGGGAAAAAGACAGAGATGTAGAAGATGTAGCTTCTAATCTGTATAAAATAGTTTTTATCAATGAAAATCAAGGTTTTGTGTTAGGACAAAGAGGAACATTATTAAAATATGATCCTTCTTTATCAAGTCCGGCGTAGTCATTGTAAAATAAAATGTTGTAAATTAGTAAAATAACTTTAAATTAGGAGAAAAACAATTATGGCAGGTACTACAGGTGAGCGTCCATTTACTGATATTGTAACCAGTGTGCGTTACTGGTTAATACATAGTATTACAATCCCTATGTTATTTATCGCAGGTTGGTTATTTATCAGTACGGGATTAGCTTATGATGCTTTTGGCACTCCCCGCCCTAACGAATATTTTACCGATGTTCGTCAAGAATTACCAATTATTAGCGATCGTTTTGACGCAGTAAAACAAATTGAACAATTTAAAAAATAATAAATAAATAATTTTTACAAAAAAGGAGAAAAATGACTAATAGTAGCAATCCCAATCAGCCTATTTCTTACCCTATTTTCACGGTAAGATGGTTAGCAGTTCATACTTTAGCAGTACCTACAGTTTTCTTTGTAGGTGCAATTACAGCTATGCAATTTATTCAACGATAGGAGTGAATCATGGAAAGAAATCAAAATACTAATAGACAACCAGTTGAGTTAAATCGTACATCTTTATATTTAGGATTACTTCTAGTAGCTGTACTTGGAGTGTTATTTTCTAGTTATTTCTTTAATTAATAAACCAATATCATAACAAAATTTAGGAGGTGAAATCATGGGAGACGCTAAAATTCCTTTATGGATTGTAGGCACTGTAGCGGGAATGGGTGCATTAGCAGTAGTTGCTTTATTTTTCTATGGTGCTTATGCTGGAATAGGTTCTTCTTTATAAAATTAAATTAAGATATAATTTATAACCGAAACTATCAATTACCGTCATCTAAGTAAAATTAGAGGCGGTTTTTTATTTGTTACAAATAGCAAAGATTGATTAATTCTCAGAAAAATTAAGTTATAAATAAATTAGTCAAATTATCAAAAGGAAAATTTAATGAGTCAATCTGATACGAATAGCAAAAAAATAGCAGCTGGGATTTGTGGTATTTTACTTGGTGCATTTGGTGTACATAAGTTTATATTAGGATACACGACGGAAGGATTAATTATGCTGGCACTTTGTCTTCTTTGCGGCGTTTCTGGAATAATTGGTTTAATTGAAGGCATTATTTATTTAACTAAATCCGATGATGAGTTTTATAATACTTATATAGCGAATAAAAAAGGTTGGTTTTAATATAAATGAAAATATTAAAATTTAATAAGTTATCATCTAAATTTTTACTTGTTTTATTGGGTATAGGTTATTTTAGTTTATTTACCCAATTAGATATTAATCCTTTTTGGCAAAATTATGTGGCTATTATTCCTTTTCAAATATTGGCTTTAACTTATTTTCTTTATCGTTATTTTAAAGATCAATAAATTTTAAATTTTATACAGAGATAGAAATAAACTTTTCAATGATTACTATCTCTTTTTTTTCTGCCCCATCATCCTAACATACTAGTTATATTGGCGACTGCTATAATTTTAAAGAATTATTATTGAATATTTATTTTATGTCAATGGAAAGTATAGTGGCGATCGCCACTATACTTGGTACAAAAATCCTTGAAAAACAAGGTGAAAACATTGGTGATGTTATTTCACAAAAAGTAGGTCAATTTATGACATATTTAAAACAAAAATCTTCTTCTTTAGTGCCTTTTTTTGAAAACAAAGAATCATCTCCTGTTAATTACGAAGAGGCGATATTAGAATTAGAAACAATTGCTCAAAATGATGACCAACTTAAGCAATTAATTCAAGAAGTAGTATTAGAAGGTAAAAATGACCCTAAACTAACTGAAATTGTGTCAGAATTAGTTAAAGAAATTAACAATCAACCTTCAACTATGCCTAATTTAACTAAACTGGCTGATAAAATTGGACAGGTAAATATAGGGGGGATAAATAAAATTGAAAAAATGGAATTTTAATCAAAAAATATAAATCATGGCTTCTACAGATTCTGAGAAATTCACAGATAAAATAGGGGTATATGCTCAAAATAGTCCTGTTTCTATCGAAAATCTTAATATAAATTCTGATTCTAATCTTGACATTTCATTAACTGTTGATGATTGGGTTAATGCTTGTCATCAAATATTAGCCAAAAGACAAGAAAATTTAAGCACAAATCCCTTAACAAATCCTGAAGGAATAAATCATAATTTAGATGATATTTATGTACCTTTAGGATTAGTAGAAAAGCAAAAAAAAAGCCAGAAAGAAGATATTAATGAGCCTTCTATTGGTTCAAATTTATATCAAGAATCTGTAGAAGTTATTACTAAAGAATATCAAAAAGATGAATTTTTTGAACAGGTATTAAAAAATAAACTAAGTCCCAAAAGTCAAGGATAAAAAATAATAATCATTGGTGAACCGGGGCAGGTAAAACTACCCTTTTACAAAGGTTATCTTGTCAAATTAAAGATACTTTTCCTAATCAATTAATTATTTGGATTTCTTTAGCAGATTTAACTAAACCTTTAAAAGAATATTTATTAGAAGATTGGTTAAAATTGGCTTTGCAAAAATCCCAATCCAATCAACACAATCAAGAGGATTTAATTACACAATTTAAGCAAAAAAATGTCTGGTTATTATTAGATGGTTTAGATGAAATGTCCTCTAATAATCCTTTACAAGAAATCAATCAACAAATTCAAAATACTTTTCTGCAAAATGCCCGAATAATTCTTACTTGTCGAGTAAATGTTTGGGAAAGTCAAAGTAATCCTTTAACAGATTTTGACTTATATCGTACTCTTAATTTTTCCTATCCTGAGCAAGTAGAAACTTTTATTAATAAATGGTTTGGGGAATCCCCCCTAACCCC
>CAZWLZ010000386.1:0-3292 GCA_964634505.1 uncultured bacterium
CTTGAACTGGTTTTAAGACTTCTAAAACTGCTTGAGTGTTAACCATAATCTGCTGTTGTTATATTAAATTAACTTGATGATTTTTTGAGGCAATATTAATCTTTCCTTTAAGTAAATATACTTTAATTTGTTCTTCTATTTTGATGTGTTGGAAATTTATGATTAATTCTTGCTCTACGCAATAAAGATCTCCAGAAATTAAATTTAAAATCAATTCTTATGATAAAAACGTCAAAATTAAACCCTACTATGAGTTTTTTAAGTTCTCTCCTTAATCTCTCCATGTGTGTTTTTTTATTACAAAGAGGTTGTTTATCGGTTAGGTTTTCTTTAAATCTACATTCACCTAAAGAATTACTATAGGGTTTTTTTCTATTTTTGATAATGATTTTTCTAATTCAATTAATGGGGTAATTAGGTAATTTTTTGTATCTTTATATCGTTGTTGTATTTGGGAAAATGAAGATTGATCAAGAATTTTTAAGAATTTTATCAGTAATAGTGTAGCGTTATAAAGATATTTATAGGAAGGATCATCATTGTTATCTTTAAGGAAATTAGATATATTTAAACCCAAATTTTGATCTAGTTTTAGATGTTTGAGGCATAACTCCCTACATTCTTTTGCTTGTCTGCCAACATCAGAATTACTATTGCCATATATATTTTCTAGTTTATATTGTATTTCCTTTTTTCTCGTCTTCAAAATATAGTTTTGATATTTGATAACATAATTTTGAGATTTTACATATTCATAAGTAAGTTGTAGTGCATGATCTGCATTATCAGCATTATCAATATCAGGAATATTACTAGCAATTTTAAATCCTCTGAGAAAAAGCTGAAGATAATCGGTAGAATTATCATTTTTATCGCAAAAAAGACGACTAATAAAACTTGATGCAACTAGCTTATTACCAATACTTTTATCAAGTTCCATTAACAGGGTTCTACTACTATCAAAAGAGTAATCAGGATCTGATAAAAAAACTCTTAAAGATGTTTTAGTTTTCTCATCCTCAATCTCTAATTTATCAACGGTGTCATAAACTTGTTTAATAAACTGATTTAACTGGGGATTATTTTTTAAAATTGAAGAAATATAGTTTAAAATTTTCGAGATAAATTCATTGCTCAAATCTTCTCCATTATCAATATTATCAATTAATAAAAACTCAAACACTAAAATCAATACTTCTCGCCAGAAAGCATCACCAATATACTTATCATCAATGTGATTTAGGGGGTTGTCTAATTCGATAATTCCCAAAGCGGCAAAGTATTCTTGAAAAGTTTTATGGAAAAAAGAATAATGATCAAAACCAGAATTGACTAAAATTCCATAATGAGATTGAATAAATGATATAACCGCAAGAGGCTCAACTAAATCATTTTGCTTTTTAATACTTTCTTCAATTTCATACTGAGCAAAAATCGTTTCTTGTTTCTGTTGTGTTTTTAAGGCAATATCAGACAATAAAGTTAAAATTTGTTTTCGATTAAATCCTGCTAAATTTGTTCGTTTTATTCCACGTTCTGTATCCCATTCACTTAAGAAAATATCTACTGATTTTTTATATAATTCTAATCGTCCTGAAGGAATTTCTCCCTTAACAGTAACAACCAAACAAAGCATTGTCAATAAAAGAGGTGTTTGAGTAAAATCCTTAATAGGTCTAAGATAGTCAGTAATTATTCTATTTTGACTGACTGATTGAGCATCAAGTTGTCTAATTAGCTTTTCTTTTGCTTCTCTAATTTGTTGCTGGTTAGACTCATAAAGCTCTAGATAAACATTGAACCAATTTTCAATAAACTGTCTAACTTGATTACCGTCAAAATCAGACATTTGAACTTCAGTAAAAGATTCAAATTTAAAAGGTTCTGCCGCATTTCTACAGGCGATAACAAATCTATTTTGAGGATATTCGTCTAATAATTCGATAATTTCGCCACAAACATCAAAATTTTCTTGATCTGTCACTTCGTCTAATCCATCTAGCAGAAACATTGCTCTTCCTTCCTGAAGAATAGTATTAAATTCTTGAATAGATATATCATATCTAGCTAATTCATTTTGAATGTAATCAAATAAGTTTAAACTATTACGTTTTTTGCTTTTATAAGCATAATCTCTTAAAACGACAAGAATGGGAATGAGACTAATCTTTTTGCCATTTTCATCAATATTAAAGTTTTGAAGGGTAGCTATATGTCTTAAAAAAGTTGTCTTACCTGCACCAGGTTGTCCTAAAAGCATTAATCTAGAATATTTCTTGATAGCATCTAATCCTTTAATTGTCGTGCCTAAATACTCTTTATTATTTAAGTTATCTTGATCTCCTATATGATGTTGCCCAAAATCATCCCACACTTTGACTTCGACATAAATATCATCAAGGGGTATTGGCTTGTGCATTTCCAATACACGCAGCAGATTCAATCTATGTGTTTCGTTGCCCGAAATTAATTTACTCTGAATTTGTTGAACTATTTTTTCTACGTCTATATGTGTAATATTTTCAATTCTCTCCTTATGTAAATCAGGTTCAATAATTATTTCTTCAATATTAGTGCCTAAAATTTGACAAATCAGTTCTGCCTTTTCTTTCTGTACTGGACGTCCTAAAAAGAAATTAGTAACGGTTGAACGAGCAATTCTCGTCTTGTTAGCTAATTCTTGCTTACTTATTTGTTTAGCAATAAGAGATTTTTTCAGCTTTTCTATTCCTTTTACAGAAACCTTAATAGTAATCATTATTTTTCTTGAATGAGTTGATTGAATGAATTGCTGACTGAGAAATATTATAACAGTTGAGCTAAATTAAGCTCAGAACTAACAACACAGTGACACAATACTGTTCGGATAAGCTCCCCAGCCCCCAAATTTGGGGGAGTAGATTTGGTGAAAGTCCCCCAGAATTGGCAGGGCTGTTTCAAAGTAAGTCGGTAAAAATGTTGGGGTATTAGGGTATTAGGGTATTGGGGGGATTTCTTCCTTTCAGATTTTAAGTAATAATAAAAAATTATGATTCAATTTGTACTTGCTTCCGCTTCTCCTGCACGGTTAAAGTTACTAAACATGGTAGGCATAAAACCGATCGTTCAAAGTAGCGATTTTGACGAATCCCAAATAACAATAACTGATCCCGTAGAATTAGTCAATACTTTAGCTTATAAAAAAGCCGAAACAGTAGCTCAAAGTTTTCCATCGGGCTTAATTTTAGGTTGTGATTCCGTGTTAGTGGTAAATGGTGAAATTTATGGTAAACCTGATAACCCTGAAATAGCG
>CAZWLZ010000387.1:0-3285 GCA_964634505.1 uncultured bacterium
GTTTATTTGGTTGATTTTGGGTTGGCTAGGATTGGTAATAATACTATGGCTTTAAGTTCTATGATGGGCGGTACTTTAGGATTTATGCCCCCTGAACAAGTTCATAATCAAAAGTTAACATCAGCTTCTGATTTGTATGGATTGGGAGCGACTTTAATTTGTTTAATTACTAATACTAAATCGACTAATATTGGTAGTTTAGTTAATTTTTCGACCAATAAAATTAACTTTAAAGAGAAAGTACCTAAATTTAGTTTACGCTTTATTCAATGGTTAGAGAAAATGGTTGAACCTGATCCAGATAACCGTTATGAAAATGCTGAGGTAGCTTTAGATGCTTTAAAACCTCTTTATGTTATACGATTACCAGAGATTAATTTAGATAAATTAAAATTAATTTTTGTGGCGGCTAAACTTAATCAAAAATTAAGTAAAACTATCAGTATTTCTAATAATATTCCTGATACTATTTTAGAGGGAAAATGGTCGGTTTCTCCTCATAAAAATGATCCGCCTCATACTCCTGATAGCCATAGTTGGATTAGTTTTTCACCTCGACAATTTAAAGGAAATCAAGTTAATTGTGAAATAAGAATAGATACCAGTAAGTTAAAAGCTGATAAAGATTATCAACGAGAAATAGTTTTAATTAGTAATGCTAAAGAGGAAAATTATTACACCAAAGTTAAGGTTAAAACTGCCAAATTTGATTTTAATATTCCTTTACCACCTTATGGATTAATAGTGATTTTTGATTTAGTTTTAGTAATCATTACAGGAATTTTAGGTTTTGGTTGGTTATGGGTAATTGAAAAAGAATCAAGTAGGTTTAACTTTATTGACTACTTGCCTTGGCCTCTTACGATTAGTTTAGTGGCTCATATTTTGATTTTAGCTGCTTATATTCGGAAGGCGATTTCGGGAGGAATTTCGAGAGGGATGCCGTGGGCGTATCCAGTGGCGATGTGGATAGTGTTGATAGTGCCGATTTTGACGCTGATTTTGGTGGCGATTTGGGCGATTTCGAGGGCGATTCTTCAACCAATCACTAAAAACATACTTACAAGAAACTTTTTTGATCGAGGTTTTAAGGATAGAGGAATTAAATTTTATGTTTTAACTTCCACTGTTACCAGTATTTTAATTGGAGTGGGTGCAGCATTCGGTTTTAGTCCGTTGGTTTTGACGGGTTTAGGGCTTTCTGGTATTCCTTTAGCATGGGGGTTAATTATGCCACCATTAAAATTAAGGAAGTTAAAAGCGGAATATCGTCGGCAAGAATCGCAGAATTTGATTGAGTCTTGATAATTCAACAAATAAGTAAAGTTAATCAAAAAGATAATTATGTTGAAATTAAATGAGATTCACAGAGTATTTTAAAACAATGAAACTTCGCCCAGATAGAGTAAATATCAAACTAGAGTGGATTCAACAAACAATTTAAACACCTATTAAAACTCAAATTTAGGAAGACGGCAGAATTCGTTGTTGGTCTAAAATTGAAAAAGAGGAAAAGTACTTAAGGGTTATACTGTTAGAAGATGGCGAAACTGTTCATAATGCTTTTTTTGATCGAACTTTTAAGGAGGAGAAATAATGAAAATTAGATATTTTGAAGATACAGACACATTATATATCATTTTTTCTCAAAATTCACCTGTAGAAACGAGAGATTTAGATGAAAATACCTTAATAGATTTAGATGAAAATGGTCAACTTTGTAGTATGACGATTGAACACGCTAAAGAAAAAGTAGGATTTCCTGAAATCGAATATGAAACAGTTAACTAAATCAAGAGATTAAAAGTGGAATATCGTCGCCCCAAATCCCATAATTTGATTGATTCTTAATATTAAGAAAGTTATTGAAAAATAAAATGAAAAAAAACCAGCGAGGCGATCGCCGGTAGTTCAAATTTGTTGTTGTTTAATCTGAGAGAAAATCTTTGAAGCGTTACCCCATCTTGGTTTTACTTTTTAAGATTTCTTTACATTAATTGTAACAAAAAGTACACATTTTTTCAATCTTTTATTTATAATTAATTGTGTCAAAACGATCACTAGCTAATACTTAAAGGATCGACATCGATTAACATATTTACAGAAGAATGACAATATTGTCTCAAAGATGATAAATCTAAATTAAGATCAATGTTTCGAGAAAATTTAAGCAAAATTTGCCATCGATAACGTTTAGCAATACGCATAATATTAGCAGGAGCTGGTCCTAAAATTTCTACCTCTTTATTGACTAAATTAGTACAAACAGAAGCAATTATTTCGGCTGTTTCTCTAACTTTTTCACTATCTAAACTACTAAAACGTAATAAGATTAATTTGCCAAAAGGAGGATAATCTAAACTTTCTCTGTCTATTAATTCAGTTTGGCTAAAACTTAAATAATCATGTTGTTTTACAGCCATCATCACAGGATGTTCTGGATTATATGTTTGAATTATAACTTGCCCCGGATCGTTTCCTCTCCCCGCTCTTCCCGCTACTTGAGTTAAAGTTTGAAACGCCCTTTCTGAAGCACCATAATCAGCATGATGCAATAAACCATCTGCAGATACCACTCCAACTAAGGTTACTTGAGCTAAATCTAAGCCTTTAGTTAACATCTGTGTTCCTATAAGTAAATCTGCTTTACCTTGCTCAAATTCATCTAAAATCGCTCGATGTGAGCCTTTTCTTTGGGTAGTATCACTATCAAATCTTAAGGCTTTTAAATCTGGAAATTCTTTGCGTAATTCTTCTGTAACTCGTTGTGTGCCAGTGCCAAAAAACTTTAAATAAGGAGATTCACATTGAGGGCAAACTTTAGGATGTAAAGAGGTATGATTGCAGTAATGACAGCGTAATAATTCGGTTGTACCTTCATTTAAGTAATGATAGGAAAGGGATACATCACAATTAGGGCATTCAATCACATAACCACAAGTACGACAGGATACAAATGTACTATGGCCTCGTCTGGAGATAAAAAGAAGACCTTGTTTTTTTTCTGTTTGAATTTTGATTAAGGCTTGACGTAAGGAATGGCTGAAAATTGAGCGGTTTCCTCTTTGTAATTCTAAACGCATATCCACTATTTCAACAGGAGGTAAGGGGCGTTTTTCAATTCTTTCTGGTAAGGATAAATAAAATGATGGATGATTGGGTTTTTGATTTTGTTTTAATTCCTCTTGAAAAAAGGGCAAAGAAGATTGACTTTGTAACCAAGTTTCTAAGGAAGGAGTAGCTGAGCCTAAAATTAAAGGACAATTTTCTAATCGAGCTCGCCAT
>CAZWLZ010000388.1:0-3278 GCA_964634505.1 uncultured bacterium
CAGCAGAGTAACCGCCAGCAAAAATATGACTAAAAGCACATAAAAATCTATCCTCAGCAAGAGGGGGAATAATGGTAGTATTTTGAGCAATTCGTTGACTAACATCATGGGGAGAAATCCCTTGATAAGAATGATAACGGTGATGTAAATCCAAATCAACCAGACTAAAATGTAATTGACGTAACATTTGACTAGCACTCATATAATTTTTAGCAGCAACCAACTTCTCATAATAATGAGAAGGTAAAGTTTCTCCCGTTTCATAATGCTTAGCCATACCAAATAAAGTCGCCTTATCATAACACCAATTTTCCATAAATTGACTAGGTAACTCCACCGCATCCCACTCAATATTATTAATACCAGAGGCATCGCAATAATCAACCTTAGTCAATAAATGTTGCAAACCATGGCCAAACTCATGAAAAAGAGTTTCCACATCATTAAAAGTCATCAAACTAGGCTTACCATCAACAGGAGGAGACTGATTACAAATTAAATAAGCAACAGGTTTACGAATAAAAGTAACACCATTTTCAGTCACTTTGCCTCTCCCAAGACAATCATCCATCCAAGCACCGCCTCGTTTTTCCGAAGGACGAGAATAAGCATCCAGATAAAAATAAGCAATAACCTCATCATTTTCATCACTAACTTGAAAATAACGAACATCCTCATGCCAAATAGGAGCGTTACCATCAGCAGGGGTAATCGTAATAGCAAAAAGACGATGAGCTAAATTAAATAAACCTTTTAAAACTTCATCCAAAGAAAAATAGGGACGTAATTCCTCCTCAGTAAAATTAAATAGAGACTCCCTCTGTTTCTCAGCCCAAAAACTCACATCCCAAGGCTGCAAAGAAAAATCATCACTAAAATGATTAGAAGATAAAGCAAAAGATTTTAAATCCTCCAACTCCTGTTTAGCTATGGGATAACTAACAACTCGTAACTCCTCTAATAACTTTTCAACAGTTTCCACATCAGGTGCCATTTTAGTAGCTAAACTAACCTCTGCATAAGTTTCATAGCCTAAAATTTGAGCTTGTTCATGTTTTAGAGTTAAAATTTGTTCAATAATAGGATTATTATCAAAATTACCACTACTAGCACGAGTAACAAAAGCACGATAAACCTTCTCCCTTAAATCACGTCTATTACTAAACTTGAGAAAAGGAACATAACTAGGATAATCTAAAGTGATTAACCAAGTATTTTTCGCCAAATTTTTACTACGAGCATTTTGGGAAGCCAAACTCAATAAACTAGGGGGTAAGCCGTCTATATCTTCAGCAGTAGTTAAGATTAATTCAAAACTTTTAGTAGAATCTAAGACATTATTAGAAAATTTAGTTGACATATCAGCTAATTCTAACTCAATCTCATTAAAACGAGCTTTAACATCACCTTCTAAAGCAACTCCAGATAATTTAGCAGACTTAACAGCAGATTCTACAATTCTTTTTTGAGCATAATCAAGAGTATCCCAAGTTTTATCGTCTTGTAACTTAACAAAAGCCTCATAAATAGGTTTACTTTGACTAAGGCGAGTAGAAAAGCTAACTAAATCAGGTTGCACAGTTTCATAAGCATCTCTTAACTGTTCACTATTTTTAACCCCCATTAAATGACTAATAATTCCCCAACTCCAACTAAGTCTTTCTTCGATGCGATTAAGAGGAATAATCAAATCTTCCCAAGTAGGTTTAATATTATTTTCTAACTGCTGTAACTCAATTTCTAACTCTTGTAATAATTGATTAATACCAGAAACAATATGATTAGATTTAATATCATCAAAAGGCGGTAAACCTTTGCCAATTAGTAAAGGATTTCTCATATTCATATTTGATTGATCATTCATTGTGATTAAAAATTGAAAAAATTGAAAATATTTAATGTATCTTTACTTAAAATATCAGTTTTTTACCTCATTTAGAAGTATCTTTTTTTTTTAATAAGCATTAAGTATTAGGCATTAGGTATTGGGTGAAGAAAAAAAGTGATCAGTTTTAAAGATTAATTTCTATTTTTTAATTGTAAAAATAAATTTATTACCTCTAACACCTAACACCTAACACCTTCTTAAAAAACCTAAAACCTTTTAATTGTCGCCTATTGCTCACACCAATAAGCAACTGCATCAATAGTATTAGCTAAAAAATTCTTTTTACAAGCTCGTCTTTGAATTTTACCACTAGCGGTTTTTAAAACAGTACCACCTTTAGCTAAAACAATAGCATAAGTCATAATTTCATGTTGTTCAGATATTTCTTGACGAATATCAGCAATTAACTTGTCGGGGTTATCAATTTTTACTTTTCTTTCAATTTCTTGAACAATGACTAATTTTTCTTCGCCCTTATCATTAATAGAGAAAGCCGCTCCATAATCGGGGCGAAAAACATCGCTTAAACTTTGTACCGTCCATTCTAAGTCTTGGGGATAGTGATTTGTGCCACGGATAATAATCAAATCTTTAATTCTACCCGTAATATATAATTCACCATCCTTATAAAATCCTAAATCTCCTGTACGTAAAAAAGTACCTTCATCATTATTTTTAATTTGGGCATAAAAAGTCTCTTTAGTTTCTTCTTCTCTTTGCCAATAACCTTTTGCTACACTGGCATCTCCAGCCCAAATTTCCCCTACTTCGTCTTCATTACATAAAGTCAGAGTTTCGGGATTAACGATTCTAATTTTAGTATCGCATACTTGACGACCACAACTAGGAAGAATTCTTACCCCTTTAACTTTATCTTTATCGGCAATCACAATTTTATCTTGTTCGATCGCCATTGATTCAACTTTTAATAAAACAGGTTTTGTCCCTTTTGGTTTATTCGATACTAATAAGGTATATTCGGCTAAACCATAAGCAGGAGCGAAGGTTTCCCACTTAAAACCACACGGAGAAAAAATTTCGATAAATTTAGCTAAAACCTCTGGATTAATAGGTTCGGCAGCATTTCCAGCAGCTTCCCAACTACTCAAATCTAAATTAACAATATCCTTATCTTTTACCCTACGAGTACATAAATCATAAGCAAAATTTGGTGCTTGGGAATGAGTTGCTTGATATTTGGTAATATTTTGTAACCATTGAATAGGGCGTTTAACAAAAGAAAAAGGAGACATTAAATAGCAGGGATGTCCATTATATAAAGGAGTCATCATGCCTTCGACTAAACCATAATCATGGAAATAGGGCATCCAAGTAACACTAATACTTTGATCATTATAACCACAAGATTTTTGTAAATAACCGCAATGGT
>CAZWLZ010000389.1:0-3272 GCA_964634505.1 uncultured bacterium
AGCTGTAGGGGTAATTCATGAATTACCCCTACACTAAAATGCTGGTTTCAAGTCTTTTTGCGTAAGTCCTGTTTAAATTAGAAAATAAAAAAATTTATTTAATTTTTAATTATTAATTCACTAATATCCCAATTTTTGTTAACCTCATAAAATAAGAATTTACTCATAATCAACAAGGATAAGTAATTGTACTCATGGTAAAGCAATTTAATATTTTAAATGAAACCCAAATAATTCCAACTGCATTACATACCGAGATGGAAAGATCATATTTAGAGTATGCGATGAGTGTCATTGTCGGAAGAGCTTTACCAGATGTTAGAGACGGTTTAAAACCCGTACATCGACGCATTATATATGCTATGTATGAATTAGGTTTAACTCCAGATCGCCCTTTCCGTAAATGTGCCAGAGTGGTAGGAGATGTACTTGGTAAATATCATCCCCATGGCGATCAATCTGTCTATGATGCTATGGTAAGATTAATTCAAGATTTTTCTAGTCGTTATCCTCTCTTATCCGGTCATGGTAATTTTGGTAGCATTGATAATGATCCAGCCGCTGCTATGCGTTACACTGAAACGAGACTAGCGGCGATCGCCTTTGATGCCGTTTTAGATAAAATTAGCGAATCTACAGTTAATTTTACTAATAATTTTGATAATTCTCAACAAGAACCCGTTATCTTACCCGCTAAGTTACCTATTTTATTGCTTAATGGTTGCTCTGGGATTGCTGTTGGTATGGCTACCAATATTCCTCCTCATAATTTGGGGGAGGTGGTGGATGGTTTAATTGCTTTAATTGATAACCCAGATTTACCTGATCAAAAATTATGCCAATTAATTCCAGCCCCAGATTTTCCTACAGGCGGTGAAATCATTGATACTCAAGGAATTAAAGAGGCGTATCTCACTGGGAAAGGTATTATTCCCTTGCGAGGAGTAGCAACCATTGAAAATATTACCCATAACCATAAAAAACGTAACCGAGAAAAAACGGCTATTATCGTTACCGAGTTACCCTTTCAAGTTAATAAAGCAGCTTGGATTGAAAAAATTGCTGAATTGGTTAATCTAGGCAAATTAGCTGATATATCTGATATTCGAGATGAAAGTGATCGAGATGGTATTAGAGTGGTGATTGAATTAAAAAAAGATGTAAATCCCGAGACCGTATTACAAGAATTATTCCACAAAACAGCATTACAAACTAATTTTGGAGTAATTATGCTCGGATTAGTTGACAATAAACCCTGTCAATTATCTTTAAAAGAAATTTTACAAGAATTTTTAAAATTTAGAGAAACTACTTTAACTCGTCAGTATTCTTATCAATTAGAAGAAAATCAAAATCGTCTTCATTTATTAGAAGGATTATTAAAAGCCTTAAATCAGATAGATAAAGTAGTTGATATATTGCGTAATTGTGCTGATGGTACAACAGCAAAACTCACTTTACAAGGAGAATTAGAGATAAGTGATAGTCAAGCAAATTCAATTTTAGCCATGCCTTTACGTCGTTTAATCGGATTAGAAAAACAACAGTTAGAAGAAGAATATCAACAGTTATTAATTAATATTAATAAATTGCAAATTTTATTAGGAGATAGACAAGAATTATTAAGGACTTTAAAAAAAGAATTACGCTCATTAAAACGAAAATTTGCTGATGAGAGAAGAACAAAAATTTTAACTAAATCTTCTCAACAAATAACAGAAAAAATTCCGAAACAAAATGATAGTAAAAAAGAAGAAATTAAGCAAACAAATATGGGAGATAAAATAGCAGAAAATCCAATTTTACATATTACAGAAAAAGGTTATATTTATTGGCAAAATAAACAAGATATATCTTTACAACCATCTTTAAAAAAGCATGAAGATTTAATTATAAAAAGAGAATTAATCTTAGATAATCAACAATTAATGGCTATTCTTGATAGTGGTAAAAGTTACCCTATTTCGGTTACAGATATTCCTTATTACAGTAAGAAAAAAACTTTTCAACAATTATTATCAGATGGTGCAACCAAAGAAGGAAATAAACCATTAGATTACTTTTTTTTAAGTCAAAAAAATATTAACTCTAATTTAGTATTACTAACCAAACAAGGCAAATTAAAAAGAATATTAGGGGAAGAATTAAATAATATTGGTAATCGTGGATTAATGTTAATTAAATTAAGAGAAAAAGATCATCTTTATGCTGCAACCTTTATTACAGAAGGAGAATCTATGATTATTGCTACTAATGGGGGACGAATTTTACACTTTAGTATTACTGATAATATTATTCCAATCATGGGACGTAGCGCCCAAGGAAATCAAGGAATCAAATTACGTGCCGGGGAAGAAATTATTGCTTGTCAATCGGTAAAAGATCAAGATCATTTATTATTTATTTCTGAATTAGGATATAGCAAAATTGTATCGATGAATAATATTAGAAAAGTAAATTTGAATAATTTAGGTACACAAGCTTTTCGCTTTGAAAAAAAAGAGGATCATTTATTAAGTGTATTAAAATTTGCAGAGGAAACAAAAGTTATTTTAATTACAAACCAAGAACGAAAAATATTATTTAATATAAAAGATTTATTAATCAAAAATGAAGATCAAGATTATAAAACTTTAATTAAATTAAATCCACAAGAAAAAATAAAATTTGTGATAAATTGGGTGCAAAATTTTGAATGAGTATAATTTTAAAAATCTTTTTACTAAATTAAAAATAAGGCTTTATCTCAAGGTATTTAGCTATATTTTTATTAGTTTTATTTTACTTAGTTTGTTGTTTAATACCACTATTCAATTGTCTTTAAATTCACAAAAACCGATCGGCGCTTATTTAGTTTTAGGCGGTAGTATTACTAGAGAAATTTATGCGGCGAAACTAAATAAAAATAATCCTGATAATTTACCAATTATCATCTCAAGAGGTTCGAATGACCCTTGTATTTTTTTTGTTTTTAAAAGAGAAAAATCTCCTGTTGATAATGTCTGGCTTGAAAATTGTGCTGATTCAACTTTTGGTAATTTCTTTTTTTCTGTTTCTTTACTTAAAAAATGGGGTATTAAAAAGGTTAAGGTGATTACTTCTGATACCCATTTACCTCGAGCGAAGTTGATTGCTCAAATTTTTCTTTATTCTAGGGGTATTGCTTTAGATTTAGAAACAGCAAAGGAAACTAAGGGTATTCCAGCTAATCAAGAAAACCGCATTAAAACTATTTTAGATGTAATTCGTAGTCTTTTATGGGCTTTTTTTGG
>CAZWLZ010000390.1:0-3261 GCA_964634505.1 uncultured bacterium
CATCAGATTAATTCAAGATTTACTTGCTTATGACTTTTATTTAGATAAAGTTTACAAATATACAGTAGTATTTTTAGTTTCTCGTACTTCTCAAATAACAGCTTGGTTTGATCGTTATATTGTTGATGGTGCAGTGAATCTAGTTAGTTTAGCTACTATTTTTAGTGGTAATGCTTTGAAATATAATACTTCTGGCCAATCTCAATTTTATATTTTAACGATTTTAATTGGTGTAGGTTTGTTAATATTTTCAATATTAACTAAGCAATGGCAAAATATCTTAAATTATTGATTTTTAGTCATTGGGAATAAAGAATAATTTAATTTTTCACTATCAATTAATTATGTAATTATGATTTTAAGTTTATTAATTTGGATGCCCATTTTAGGGGCAATAATTATCAGTTTTTTACCTCAATTTAAACAAGGAGAAAATTATAAAAAATTAGCCTTAGTTATCGCTTTTATTATTTTATTCCTGAATATTATTATTGGTTTGAAATATGACCCTAATTTGGGTAAAATGCAGTTAAATGAATCTATTTCATGGATTCAATCCCTCGGTTTAAATTATGATTTAGGCATAGATGGCTTATCTTTTCCTCTCATTTTTTTAAATAGTTTATTAACAATATTTGCTATCTATGTAAGTGATAAAAATATTGGAAGACCAAAATTTTATTATGCTTTATTATTAATATTAAATGGCGGTGTTGCTGGAGCATTTTTAGCTCAAGATTTATTACTATTTTTCTTATGTTATGAAATAGAAATTATCCCTTTATATTTTTTAATTGCTATCTGGGGAGGGCAAAAAAGAGGCTATGCTGCTACTAAATTTCTACTTTATACCGCTTTATCAGGATTTTTAGTATTAATTTCATTTTTAGGTTTAGTGTGGTTAAGTGGTGAGAATAGCTTTGCTTATGAACCTTTACGATCGCACAATATTCCTGTCTCCCTGCAGTTATGGTTATTAGCACCTTTATTAATCGGGATTTTTATCAAAATTCCTATTTTCCCTTTCCATACTTGGTTACCAGATGCCCACGTGGAAGCCTCAACTCCTGTTTCAATTTTATTAGCTGGAGTTTTATTAAAATTAGGTACTTATAGTTTATTACGTTTTGGAGTAGGTTTATTTCGAGACGGTTGGCTCGTTTTAGCACCTTATTTAGCTACTTTAGCGGCTATTAGTGCCTTATACGGGGCATTTTGTGCCATCGCCCAAACTGATATGAAAAAAGTAGTAGCTTATTCGTCTATTGCCCATATGGCTTACGTTTTATTAGGTGCAGCGGCCGCTACTCGTTTAAGTTTAATTGCTTCAATTTTACAAATGGTAAGTCATGGTTTAATTTCAGCCCTTTTATTTATGTTAGTCGGATTAGTTTATAAAAAAACGGGCAGTAGAGACGTTAATTATTTACAAGGTTTATTAAATCCTGAAAAAGGTTTACCTTTGACAGGCAGTTTAATGATTTTAGCTGTAATGGCTAGTGCTGGAATACCCGGAATGATAGGCTTTATTTCAGAATTTTTGGTATTTAGAGCAAGTTTTGCTATTTTTCCTATTCAAACTTTATTCTGTTTAGTAGGTACAGGTTTAACGGCTGTTTACTTTTTGTTAATGATTAATAAAGTATTTTTTGGGCGTTTAACCGAAGAATTAGCCCATATTCCTAGAGTATTATGGACAGAAAGATTACCTGCTATAATTTTGGCTTTATTAATTATTGCTTTTGGTATTCAACCAAATTTAATTTTACGTTGGAGTAAACAAGAAGCCAATTTAATTTTATATCCAGAAGTTAAGGTTACTCAAAATATTGTTTTCAAAAATTAACTTTTTTTGATTTTAATTTGCTTGAGATAATTTACTTAATAAGACTTGTGGATTTCCTTGGGCAACCATTTCTCCTTCTTGTAATAAAAAGTAACCATCACAATAATTTAACTCCTCTAAACGATGAGTAACCCAAAGGGCAGTTATGCCCCTTTTTTTGACCAATTTTTGTACCAATTCTACTAATTCTATTTGACTATCAGGGTCTAATAACGCTGTTGGTTCATCTAGTAACAAAACTTCACAATGACGAGCAATTTCACCAGCTATGGCAATACGTTGTTTTTGCCCACCACTTAAAGCATAAATCGGTCTTCTGGCCAAGTCTAAAAGATTAACTGCATCTAAAGCCTCTGTTACTCTTGCTTGTATTTCGGTTAAAGATAATTTTTCTCTAACCAACCCAAAAGCAACATCCGTAGCAACAGTAGGCATTACTAATTGATGATCGGGATTTTGAAATACAAAACCTAAAGGAGATTTAACTTTTATCAGCCCTTCATCAGGGGTTAAAATTCCAGCCAATAATCGTAATAAAGTCGATTTGCCACAACCATTATTTCCTAAAAGCATCCAAAATTCCCCTTGAGGCACATTCAAAGTTAAAGACTTTAAAACCTCTGCTTGTTCATTCCAACTAAATTTTAAATCTTTTATGGCGATCGCCATCGATTGTTCAGGATTTTTTTCTCTAGGAAAATTTCCATTACTCATGGTTAATTATTTATTATCGCTAAGGGCAGCAAAAAATCCTGTTACTCTGTCACTTGTGCCGCCGCCTGTTTTTTCAGAAAGAATTATGCTAGTAATTTCACTACTTAAAATAGCAATTTTTTTGTCTTTTTGTTTATCACAAGTTAACTCAACCACTTCACGGTGATCGCCACCCATAATATTAACAATATTTTGATAAATTGTTTTTGCTTCTTCTTCTTCATTTTTTTGAATAGAAATAGGCATAGGGCTATATTTGATAATTAAATCAAGAGTAAACATTTTGTAAATCTCCTACAATGTATTTTTTATATTTAAAATGCTCGTTAATAAATTGTCTTTTTACTTAATCAAAAGTAAACAATCTTAATAATCATAACTCGAAAGTCTTAACTTTTACTGAAAAATTGAAATTTAACTTTCTTTAATTCGTAATTTCCCTATATTCAAAAAATTTAATATTTTCTTAATATTTCTATTTGCAAAATGTACAAAATTTCATTATGATAAGACTTATACAAATCATTAAGAAACGTAAACTTTTCTCATATTCCTATTTAAGTATTTCTCAAAAAATATTTGAATTGAATTTAGAAAAGTAAAAACTAAGTAATCATAATATATTCGGAGATTGTTTAAATGACTATTGCTGTAGGACGTGCCCCAGCAGAAAGAGGATGGTTTGACGTTCTCGATGACTG
>CAZWLZ010000391.1:0-3261 GCA_964634505.1 uncultured bacterium
GATGGGCCTCCTTGCACATACGAAGATTTAGAATTAACAGATTGTGCATTTTTAATAGGTACGAATACAGCCGATTGTCATCCCATTGTATTTAATAGATTACGGGCGCATCATAAACAAAATTCTAACGTAAAAATGATCGTGGTTGACCCTCGTAAAACAGCAACAGCAGAAGTAGCCGATCTTCATTTAGCCATCAAACCGGGTACAGATATTGATTTACTTAATGGTATAGCTTATTTACTGCAAAAATGGGGCTATCTTGATCATGATTTTATTAATAACTATACAGATAATTTTGCTGATTATCAAGAAATTATTAGTCACTATCCCCCCGCCATTGTCGCTGAAAAATGCCAAATTACCATTGAAGATTTAGAAACCGCAGCCCTTTACTGGGGTGAATCACAAAAAGTATTATCTTTGTGGTCGATGGGTATTAATCAATCTTCTGAAGGCACAGCAAAAGTTAGAACAATTATTAATCTTCATTTAATGACGGGAAATATAGGTAAACCGGGGGCAGGCCCATTTTCTTTAACAGGGCAACCTAATGCTATGGGAGGTAGAGAAGCAGGGGGGTTAGCTCATATTTTGCCGGGTTATCGTAGCATAAAAAATGCTGAACATCGTCAAGAAGTTGAACAAGGTTGGGGTTTAAATTTAGGTTCAATTTGTTCAGAAGTTGGTAGAGATGTATGGCAAATGATTAGAGGTTTAGAAAATGGCGAAGTTGGCTTATTTTGGATTGCCGCTACCAATCCAGCGGTGAGTATGCCTGATTTAGAACGCACTAAAAAGGCTTTATTAAAATCTCCTTTTACTATTTATCAAGATGCCTATTACCCTACAGAAACCGCTAATTATGCTCATCTAGTCTTACCTGCAGCCCAATGGAGTGAAAAAACGGGAGTAATGACTAATTCAGAAAGAGTGGTTACTTTAGCACCCAATTTTACCAATACCAATACTGATATTAAAGCAGATTGGGAAATTTTTGCAGAAGTTGGGAAAAGATTAGGTTTTGAGAAACAATTTTATTTTAAAAATTCAGCAGAAGTTTTTAAGGAATTTGTCTCTTTAACCAAAAATCGCCCTTGTGATATGTCTGGTTTAAGTTATGAAATTTTACAAAAATTTGGTTCAATTCAGTGGCCTTTTTCAGAGGGTAGCGATCCCAAAAATAGTTATGGTAAAAGACTTTATACTGATTTTAAATTTAATACTCCCAATCAAAAAGCTCAATTTGTGGCACTCCATTCTAAAGGATTAGCTGAACCACCAAACCCTGATTATCCTTTTATTTTAACTATTGGCAGACTTTATGGCCATTGGCACACCATGACACGCACTGGACGTATTTCTAAAATTATGAAAATGCACCCTAAACCTTTATTAGAAATACATCCTAAAGATGCTCACAATTTGGCGATCGAAGATGGTGAGACTATTCAAGTTGAATCAAAAAGAGGTAAATGTATTTTTGAAGTTAAAATTACTTTGGCGATCGCCAAAGGAACAATTTTTGTACCAATGCACTGGGGAGCATTATGGGCTGATAATGCCGAAGCTAATAGTTTAACTCACCCTGAAGCCTGTCCAGATTCTAAACAACCAGAATTAAAGGCTTGTGCTGTCAAATTAGTTAAAATTAAGCAACAAAATCTTGATCATAATATTCAAACTCAATCTAATTTTGTTTTGTTAGAAATTTAAAATATTTTCAAAGAACTGTGGAACAGGCATCCAGCCTGTTATGATCAATTAAATTAGAATTAAGCTGCTTGTTATGCAATTAAATTAAGAAAGTCTCCTAATATTATTTGTATAGGTAACAACTAGGGTTAATTATGAGACAATTTAAGTCGTTCGTTTAAATAAAAGATTATCATCATAAATGACTACATTAGAATCACAAAATTTAATTTCGCCAATTTTATCTTTAGAAAATTTAAAAATAAAAAATACTGTCAAAATTGGGGTTATGGCTTCTGGTAGTGGTAGTAATTTTGAAGTAATTGCCCAATATATTAAGCAAGGAAAATTAAATTTAGACATTCCTGTGGTGATTTATAATAACCCCCATGCCAAGGTTAAAGAAAGATGTGACAAGTTTAATATTAAGAGTATTTTATTAAATCATCGAGATTTTAAAAGTAGAGAAGATTTAGATCGATCCATTGTTCAAGTATTCCAAGAACATGACGTACAATTAATCATTATGGCTGGTTGGATGCGTATTATTACTCCCATTTTATTAAATGCTTTTGCTCAAAAAATTATTAATATTCATCCCAGTCTCTTACCCAGTTTTAAAGGGCTTAATGCGGTTAAACAAGCTTTAGACGCTGGAGTTAAAATTACAGGTTGTACTGTTCATTTTGCGAGTTTAGAAGTTGATAGTGGTAATATTATCATGCAATCTGCTGTTCCTGTTTTTCCTCACGATACAGAAGATAGTCTTCATTTGCGTATTCAAAAACAAGAACATTTAATTCTTCCATTGGCGATCGCCAGTATTCTTCATCAACAAGAAAAAGAGAGATAGGGATTAGGTGTTAGGGGTTAGATGTTAGGGGTTAGATGTTAGGGGTTAGGTAATACTTAGTAATTAATTATTTTTTTTCTGTTTTTTTCAATATCAGGTAAATTTTTCTTTAAGATATAAATCCAAAATAAGCCAAATAATCCTATGGCGATTGCCAAAAGACTAATTAATTGAGCCATCCTTAAACTACCAATCATTAAACTATCCATGCGTAAAGCTTCAATCCAAACTCGCCCTAAACTATAAGCAATTAAATAAGTGAAAAAAATAGTTCCTTTTTTAAATTTATCTCCCTGTTTTAAACCCCAAAAAAAGAGAGTTATTAATAATATAAATACCCCTATATTCCATAGGGATTCATATAAAAAAGTAGGATGAAAATAATCAAATTGAAGATAGTCTTGAGGGCGACGACTAGGGGGGATAAATAACTTCCAAGCCACATTAGTAGGACTACCAAAAGCCTCAGAATTAAAGAAATTACCCCATCTCCCGATGGCTTGGCCTAAAATTAAAGAAGGAGTAAATATATCAACTAAATTCCAAAAAGAAAGCTCTTTTATCTTAGTAAAAATTAAAGTAGCAATTAACCCGCCAATTATCGCTCCATGAATGGCAATTCCTCCCTTCCAAATAGCAATTATATCTTGAGGATTTTGAGCATATTCTTGCCATTGAAAAATAACATAATAAATTCTAGCCCCCGGTATAGC
>CAZWLZ010000392.1:0-3258 GCA_964634505.1 uncultured bacterium
CCATTTTTAAATAGGGGGCGTAACGTTGTCGATAGGTTGGGCTATGAAATACGGCATAAGTATAATACAATATATTTTCTGGTGTAGGAATATAAGGGAGGTGCAAAAAAAAGATATACCAGTTAAAATGAATAAACAAAATTTTCGTAACTCAAAAAATGTCACGTCCCAAAATAGAATTAGCTCACAAAGTACAATCTTCTCTCAAAGATGCTTCTGTTAAATTAACGGGCTATAAAAAAAGAATTTTTCTGGCTCAAGCGACTCTTGATTATTTTAGTGGTAGTCCGAGAAAAGCTGAGACTTATATGGGGAAGGCTCGAAACACGGTAGCCAAAGGTCTATTTGAATTGAAAACAGGTGTGATCACTCCAGATAATTACTCCAGTAAAGGTAGAAAGAAAATAGAGACAAAATTTCCACAATTAGAGTCAGATATTCGTTCTTTAGTCGATGACAAATCACAAGCAGATCCTAAATTTCAAACAGTATTGTGTTATGCAAGAACTAGTGCCAGAGCAGTAAAACAAGCACTAATTGAGGAAAAAGGCTATCAAATAGAACAATTACCGTCTCGTCAAACAATAGGAAATATTCTTAATCGAATGGGGTATGTTTTAAAAAAACACAAAAAACAAAACCTCTGAAAAAAATACCACAGACGGATGCTATATTTGAAAATGTTTCCGCGGCCAAGAAATCATCACAAGAAAATAAGAAGTGGTTAAGAATTTCTATAGATAGCAAAGCAAAAGTAAGGGGGGAGAACTTTCTCGACAAGGGTATGATAGGAATGGTCAATCATTAACAGCATTAGATCACGATTATGATCCAGATTCAATTTTAGTACCCTTTGGAATTTTAGATGTACTTAAGGATCAATTGTGGATTTATTTTGGCAAAAGTAAAGAAACCAGTGATTTTATTGTGGATTGCCTGGAAATGTGGTGGAGGGAAAATTCACCAACTTATGGAGAAAGTGATTATTTTGCCTCCTGAAAAAATACCTCTTGATATAAAAGATGAAAAAATCTGAATTTGTTCGCAATAATGCTTTTAAATGGAATCAAGATTATTTTTATGGCACTGGAGAAAAAAGGAGAGTGATTGATTAATTATGGAAAAATACACAAGTTATAAAAGTAGTGGCATTACTTGGCTTGGTGATATTCCTGAACATTGGGGAGTTAAGAAGCTGAAATATTTAGCAAATATTAATCCAAGTAATATTGACAAAAAAAGTAAAGATGATGAAAAAGAAATTTTACTTTGTAATTACGTAGATGTTTACAAAAATGAATATATCAATAATGATTTAGATTTCATGAAGGCAACTGCTACTGATGAACAAATTGCAAAATTTATCCTCAGAAAAGGTGATGTCATTGCAACAAAAGACTCTGAATCTCCTGATGATATTGGCATACCAGCTTTAGTAACTGAAGATTTTAATAATGTTGTTTGTGGCTATCATCTAACCCATATAAAACCTAGTTCAATATTCGGAGATTATTTATTTCGATGGTTTCAAACTCAATATTTGAAATCATATTTTGAAGTATCAGCAAATGGTGTAACTCGTTTTGGTATTGGAGTTGATAAATTCAATTCAACTTTAGTTTTAACTCCCCCCCTCTCAGAGCAAAAGGCGATCGCCTCCTACATAGAAAAAGAAACAGGGAGAATTGATATTAAGATAGCCAAAACCAAACGCATTATCGAACTACAAAAAGAATATCGCACCGCCTTAATAAGCGAAGCCGTTACAGGTAAAATAAAAATATTTAAAAATGATTAAAATAGGAAAAAGTAGGTAAATTTTCAAATGAATATAGTAGCTATTAATAGCCAATAAAAAACCTCAAACTATGAAAAAACAACAAGTTCTCCAACTTCTTACCCAAAGTAGAGTAATACTTCAAGAAAAATATGGAGTAACAAAACTAGCTCTATTTGGTTCTACAGCTAGGGATAGTGCTAACTCAACCAGCGACATTGATATATTAGTTAGCTTTGCCCAAAAAGCCGACTCAAAAAAATACTTTGGCGTATTATTCTATCTCGAAGACCTTTTTCAATGCCCTGTTGACCTAATTACAGAAAATGCCCTACGTCCTGAATTACAACCCTATATTGATGCAGAAAAAATCTATGTCTAGCAATACACCACAAAAAGAATGGCGATTTTATATTGATGATATGATCCATTTTGCCCAAAAAGTTCAGCGATATACTCAAACCTTTGACCAAGAAGCCTTTATCAATAGCGAACCCTACTACGATGCAACCTTGCGAAACTTAGAACTTATCGGCGAAGCCGCAACCAATATTCCCCAAGATATTAGAACCAATCATCCTCAAATTCCTTGGCGACAAATTATTGCCACCCGTAACCGAATTATTCATGGCTATCTCGGTATTGATAACGATATTATCTGGAGTATTATCACCGATGAAATTCCGCCACTACTTTCAGAATTGAAAACCCTTAAACAACAATATCCTTCCTAAATTCTAACGGATTATGGAACTACAAAAAGAATATCGCACCGCTCTTATTAGTGAAACAGTTACAGGTAAAATAAAAATTACTCAAATTGACTAAAATCGTGATAGCATAGAATAAAATGCTAATAAAATGCTAAAACTATGCTTAACCTCACTAAAGATATTCGTTCCCTTACCGAATTTAAACGCAATACCAGCGAACTGGTGGAAAACCTTAAACGTACTAAACACCCCCTTGTTTTAACCGTCAACGGTAAAGCAGAACTTGTAGTACAAGATGCCGAATCCTACCAAAACTTACTTAATGCAGCCGAATTAGTGGAAACCCTTAAAGGCATAAAAAAAGGACTTGACCAAATGAAAGAAGGACAAGGGAAAACCGCAGAAAGCTTTTTTGCGGAGATGTTTGAACAATTAGACAGCTAATGAGTAAAAAATATCAAATCATCATCCAACCCTCAGCAGAACAAGGAATCAAAGAGGGATATTATTGGGTTAGTCACTATTCCCCTCACAATGCCAGAAATTGGTTAGAAGGCATCTACAAAGCCATCATGTCCCTAGAGCAAATGCCTCTACGTTGTTCTCTTGCTTTTGAGAACAATTTTTTTACAGAAGAAATTAGGCAAATTCTCTATGGCAAAGGCACAAACACTACCGTATTCTTTTCACTGTTATTGAACAGACTGTACATATACTAACCCAAGTTGCTAGTTATAGATTTATTAACAAGCAAGTTTTACAATTTTC
>CAZWLZ010000393.1:0-3236 GCA_964634505.1 uncultured bacterium
CACCGCTTGATCATGAGCTTCAGGACTACTACTATACATTTTACAACCTAGTGATTCCCATAGTTCGTTGACTCGAGCAATGGCTTCGAAAGAAGTTTCAGGTAAAGGAGTGATAACACAGGGAGCATTAACAAAAAGATTTGATTCCGCTGCTTCAATACCTTGATTTACTGTACCTGCCATGGGATGACTACCAACAAAATTCTCCCATCGTTGGGTTGCAGGAGAAACAATAGCTGTTTTTACTGACCCTACATCGGTAATAATAGTTTGAGGTAGTAAATACTTAATTATACTCTCTAAGGTAGGTAAGATAGCTTGTATAGGAGTACAAAGAAAAATTAGGTCTGTTTGTGCCAAAATAGAAAATTCGGTACTAGCTTTTTGAACTATTTTATTCTTTTCGGCAATATTACAAGTTATTATTTGACGAGAAACCCCAAAAACTTCATAACCTTGACGAGTTAAATCTAATCCTAATGATCCTCCAATTAACCCCAAACCAACAATCCCAATTTTCACAAATTTAAACCTCTGATCCAATTTTATTATTAATTATTTACATTAATTTTTTTAGCAATATTGTCTTTTTTTCTTGAATTTATGATAGTAATAAATAGTCAATATTATTTATTAAATAAACTTATATTTAAAGATGCTAGAAAATCAAGATTTTTACATCCCAGAATCTCATCTAAACATTTTACATCTTGTGAGTGCTGTTGCTTGGGCAGATGGTGATTTAAGTAAGGATGAAACTGAAATATTAATGGAATTATTTAAAGCAGATTTACCGGTTGATCCTCAACCGATTGTCTATTTAGATGATAATATGACTTTGTATAATTCTATGACAGTCAATACTGAAGTTTATGAACAAATACAAGAAAGAATGAAAGCGGAATTAACTTTTAAAGAGATTTTGAATAGTTATAAAAATAATCCCATCTCCCTTGAAGATTTAATTTCGCCTATTGAGACTTTAGAAGATCGTTGTTTAGCGTTAAAATTAGCTTATATGGTAGTAAAAGCTAGTCCTGATTCTGAAGGTAATTTAATTTCTAGTCAAGAAAAAGTTGTTTATCGCCAATTAATTTCTTTACTTAATCTTGATAATGAATTAATAAAAAAAATTGAATGGGAAGCAGATCAAGAATTGGAGAAATTCCAACACCCTTTCAAAGCATTTATTAATAATGTTAAAAACTTTTTGCTCAAAAAAATAGATTAGAAAGAAGCTGAAAAAATAATACGAATTAAGACGTATAGAAGTAAAAAAATAGGTAGATTAGAAGCTGAATTAAAACAAATCAATATTAACTAACTTCTAACTTCTTACTCTTTACTCCTTACTCTTACCCTCACTAATATCTCACAACAAACAAAATGAGATTATCATTTAAAATTTATGCTGATATTTTTTTATCAGAATCAATATAAGCAGAACATTCAAAAGGTTGTACTCCTATTTCAGGAGGGACTTCTTCTGGAGGACTAAAAATTCTTGTGAAGGCTTCTGTTAAATATTTAGTCATATCTTCGAGCATTTTGATGATATTCATAACCTAATTCCTCCTAATCTTTTAATGGTTGAGGGGATTATATTAAGATGGAAATTATCAACTTTTGTTAGTAGTTGTTAAACCCCTACTTTTATTATCAAATATAAAAGAACTTATGGTACAAACTCTTAATATTTATTTGCGATTAGTTGCATTACTTAATAAATACTAAATTTTACTAATAAAATCTAATTTTTTGATCAAAATTAATCAAGATTAGCAGTAAATATACTTATTTTATCTTCAAAATAACTCTTTTATAATTGATCCCTCTTTTGATCATTAAAATAAAGTTTTCACAAAATCTTAAATTAAAATAATTAATTAATTCTTAAATAAAGATAAGTTTATGTCTTATAAAATCGCAGTTATTGGGGCGAGAATAGCAGGTTTAATGGTGGCAAAAAAAATTAACTAATTATCCTTCAATCTTTATTTTTTTGAAGATGTCTATTTTACACAACTATCTTCCAGAAGTAATTTTTCAGCATCATTTCCGATGCGGATTGTAATGTCAGAGTCAATATCACCAGTAGATGAAGACTCTATTTCACCGAAATTCATGGTATTTTGAATAGCTTTAGCCCCATTATCATCTCCTTGTTGGGCAATTATTTTTGTAATAGAGATAGGATAAGAAGTATTCTGAGAAAGATATACATTATCGAAACCATTTTCTGCTAAAAATAAGGCTATTTTTTTGCTAATTCAGGATTTGAAGTTGTGTTTTGAAGACTAATTCTCATACTATGAAAAGAATCATTGTTGCCAGATGAAAATTGATTATTAAGATATTGATTAATGACTTTTTCTTTATTTTCTGAAGAAATTAACCAATAACTAAGACGATATTCATTAGGATAACTAGGACGTCCGGGTAACATAACCATGCGAATATCTTGTTTATCTAAACTTAATAAAAATGCTGATAAATTTAAAATTTCTGATTGAGTTAAATCTGTATCTATTTCTTTTTGTAATAATTTTAATGCTTGAGGGATTTTAAAAATTGCTTGAGGAGATTGTAATTTTTCCCGTAAAGCCTTGAGTAATATTTGTTGTCTTTGTACCCTGCCAATATCCCCTAAATTATCATGGCGGAAACGAGCAAATTGTTCGGCTTGATCACCATTTAAAGTTTGTTTCCCTTCTTGAAGATCAATATATAATCCTTGAGTTTTATCTATATATTTCATGTCAACGGGTACATAAACTTCGACACCCCCCATTAAATCTACTAAATTTTTAAAGGCATTAGTGGTAACTCTAATATATTTATCAATAGTTATGCCCTCTAAATTTTCTTGGATTACAGTTTTGGTAAAAGGAACACCACCAATTGCATTAGCACTATTTATTTTATCATAATTACCATTAGGTAGTTGTACCCGACTATCTCTGGGAATAGACAGGATTTTAACAGAATGATCATCAGGTTGAAATCGAACCAGTAACATAGTATCACTACGACCTGTAAAACTAATTTCGGGATTATTTTCACTTCCTGCTACTTGATCAATACCCATTACAAGAATGGTAATCGGTTCTTGTAATTGTTGAGTAAAAAAAGAACTAAAACCGAATTTTTTAAAGGCTTCAATTTTTTCAAGTAGAGGGTTTATATTGATGGGAATTGGACTTTTCAAAGCAACAGTCATGCCAATAAAACCAGAC
>CAZWLZ010000394.1:0-3235 GCA_964634505.1 uncultured bacterium
CCCCTGACCTCTGCGGTGCGATCGCAGCACTCTACCAACTGAGCTAATTCCCCACTTATCCTATTGATTGTAGCAAAAATTGACTACAATTATTTCTTATTTAATAATACAGCTAATTGAGATCAAATCCTTTATTATTTGACAACTTTTAAGGTTTGTAAACTACCATCACTACAACCTGTAATATTTGCCCCAAAATCTTTAACTTTTTGTAAAAACATAACGGCATCCTCTGTAATTTTTTCACCCGGCATTAACACAGGAATACCCGGAGGATATGGGCAAACAACTTCCGCACTAATATAACCAATAGTCTCTTTAATGGCCTTATCTATTGAAGGGGCAAAAAAAGCCTCCCTCGGGGATAAATCTAATTCCGATACCAGAGGAATAGGCGGTGGTGATGATGGTAAAGGAGACAAATCATCTTTCGCTAAAATTTTTAAAGCCTCAACTAATTTATTAATATCATCTTCTGTATTACCAATCGAAAGAATAAAAGTTAAATGACGAAATAAAGGTAACTCTGGTGTTACCCCAAATTTATGATGTAATATTTTTTCTCCTTGATAACCACTTAATCCTAATTTAGTTATATCAATGGTTAGCCGTGTTGAATCTAATTTATGAAAACCGGGTTTGGGTTGCTCAAAATTTAACACAGAAATTTTATCAATTTCCTGTAATTTTTCTCTCACTAAAGCCGATAATTCTAGGGTTTTCGTTAATAATTTCTGCCCTTCAAAAGCCATTTGTTGTCGGGCAGCATCTAAAGAAGCTAATAAAATATAATTAGGGCTAGTGGATTGTACCAATTGTAAAGCCTTATTTATTCTTTGTCTATCTAGGCGATCGCCACGAACATGAACCATCGAAGACTGAGTCATCGAACCTAAAACCTTATGAGTTGATTGTACACTTAAATCAGCCCCAACCGATAAAGCCGAATCTGGTAAATCAGCATGAAAAAGAAAATGAGCCGCATGAGCTTCATCAACCAAAAAAGGAATATGATAACTATGAGTAATCTCAATTAAAGTTTCAATATCGCCACAAATACCTTGATAAGTAGGATAAACAATTAAAACTGCCTTAGCATCAGGGTGTTTTGACAAAGTTGCTTGTAAATTAGTAGGTGTAATACTATAGATTAAATCTGTAATCGGATCATATTCGGGATTAATAAAAATAGGAATAGCACCCGAAAGAATTAAACCCGCCACTACTGATTGATGAACATTACGAGGAATAATTAACTTATCACCAGCATTACAAGTAGCTAGAATAGAAGCAATAATACCACAACTCGAACCATTAATCAAAAACCAAGTTTGATCAGCCTTAAAAGTTTGGGCAGCTAACTTTTGTGCCTCTTGAATTACTCCTTCAGGTGCAAACAAATTATCTAAACCGGGTAACTCAGGTAAATCAGCATTAAAAACTTTTTTACCGAGCAAATCAGCCATCACTTGAGGAATAGCTTCCCCTCTTTTATGGCCCGGTGCATAAAAAGGAGCATTTGGTTTATCTGCTAAATTTTTTAAGGCTTCAAAAATAGGTAATTTTGCTTGATTTTGATCAAAAAAGAAATCTTTATTTTCGGATGTAGTCATTGATTAATAGTTAATAATAAATAGTGGAGGAAATAAAAAAGAAATGATTAAAAGAAAAGTATTTTAGTAATTTAATTAATAAAATTAATTATCAAAAATAAATTATCTTCTTCTATTACCTAAAAAACATAATCCATCACTATTATTAGGACAAAATTGATTAGATACTGGATTATTATTAATATAAAGTTCCGTTAAATTTGGTAATGACCATAAAGGATTAACAGTAGCATCAGTAATGAAATTACTATTTAATGATAATTCTTCTAAATTTTTTAACTTACTAAGTGGTTGTAAATCAGAAATTTTATTCTGATCTAAATATAATTCTTTTAAATTTGTTAAATCGGAAATAGGACTTAAATCATCAATTTGATTATTTTTTAAATATAATTCTTCTAAATTTGTTAAATTTTTAAGAGGAGTTAAATCAGAAATTTTGTTTTCATTCAAGTAAAGAGTTTGAAGATTTTTTACGCCACTCAAAGGAGTTAAATCACTTATTTTATTATGACTAATATACAATTGATTTAAGTTTTCTAAATTACTTAAAGGACTTAAATTACTAATATTATTATTACCTAAAATTATCTTTTTTAAAGATGTCATAAACTGCAAAGAATTTAAGTCAGAAATATTATTTTGATAAAGAGTAATTTCTGTTAAATTAGCTAAAGAAATTAGCGGAGTTAAATCAGAAATATTTTTATTAACTAAATTAATACTAAACAAACTAGGAGCAATTTCATTCGCTTTATTACAATCTTTGGTATTCATAAAATCAAGAATAGCCTCAACTGTATTACGAGTAGCCGAGGATAAACTTTCTTTTTTATTACACCAATCACCAAAACTCATTACATTACTATTAGATTGGGCTAAAACCGCCCCGTTAATAGAAATTACACCGAAAAATATCCCTAAAATTAGACTTTTATTGATAATCATTGTTAAGATAAATTAAGACAAATATTAATATTTAAAAATTTTTAGTAAACATTTAAGATGACATCTACTTTAACAAAAAAAACCTATTTAATTCAATATTCTGAACAAACTTTAAAAAGGGCAAAAAGAGCTTTAAGTTGTAGTTCTTTGTCTCTTAATCTTTTTCAAACTATGATCGAAAAAAGCGTTTCTTTATTAGACATCAGTAAAAAAAGTGGCCTAAATAAGGGGTATTGCAATCAAGAAATGAGTGAAAATAAAGTAGAAAATGAAATAATGTGGTTAATCAAAGTTGGTATTTTAAGAAGAGAAGTTGACGGACAAGGTATAACTGATAGTTTTCGTTTAACTCCTTTAGGCCGAGAAATTGTTAATAATTACGATCAATTAGGGCAAACTCTGATTAATCCTTCTTTTTGGGATTACATCATTAATAAATTTAATCGGTGGTTTAGTTGGTTAGTATAAGGAGATTTTATCTAAATGAAAGCAATAATGGTAGTGGGTACAACTTCTCACGCAGGTAAATCCTTCATTACGACTGCTTTATGTCGAATTTTGTATCGTAAAGGCTGGAGAGTATCTCCTTTTAAGGGACAAAATATGGCTTTGAATGCCTATGTAACAAAAACAGGAGGCGAGATAGGCTACGCTCAAGCAGTACAAGCCTGGAG
>CAZWLZ010000395.1:0-3202 GCA_964634505.1 uncultured bacterium
ATCAAAAGGATGGCGAATAGGAGTACCTTGAACATCTAATAATCCAGGCCCATTACGATATAATGTACCCTGTAAATCGAGGGGAATTTCTCCTTCTATTTCTTCAATAATATAGTCATATTCATTAGGTTGTGATTCGTAACCTTTTTTCCAATCTTGTAATGAATAAAATGGTTTTTTTTCGTTTTTATCTAAAATTTGAGACATAATTTATTTCTGTATTTTCTTTATTATAAGAAGGGAAATCAAATAAAACCAAATAATTTATCAACAAATTATTTGGTAAAAAAACTTTTAAATTGGGCAACAGTTTTTTCTTGATAAGGTGCATAACGCCAATTTGAATCTCCCCAAAAAGGTTTTTTTAATAGACTTTTATAATGGGTAAAGGTATCAAAACTTGCTTTGCCGTGATAAACACCAATGCCACTATCACCGACACCGCCAAAAGGTAATTCTGTTACTGCAACCTGCATAATGGTATCATTGATACAAACTCCTCCGGAAGAAGTTTCATTTAAAATTTTGTTTTGTTTCTGTTGATTATTAGAAAATAAATATAAAGCTAATGGTTTCGGTTTACTATTTATTATGGCGATCGCCATATCTAAGTTTTCATAGGTTAAAATTGGCAAAATAGGTCCAAAAATCTCATCTTGCATGATTGGGTCTTCTAAATTAATATTATCTAGTACTGTTGGAGCGATGTATTTTTCTGAAGCATTAAATTCTCCACCAATAACAATTTCACCATTACTTAATAAATTTTTTAATCGCTCAAATTGACGTTGATTAATAATTCGCCCATAGTCATTACTTTTAGCGGGATTATCTCCAAAAAAAGTATTAACACATTCTTTAATTTCTCTTAATAAATCAGTTTTAATAGCTTTATCTACTAATAAATAATCAGGTGCGATACAAGTTTGTCCTGCATTAAGAAATTTTCCCCAAGTAAGTCGTTTTGCGGTTTCTTTTAAATTAATTTCATGATCAATAATGCAAGGACTTTTCCCTCCTAATTCTAAGGTAACAGGAGTAAGATTTTTAGCAGCTGCTTCCATTACAATTTGCCCAATTTTAGTACCTCCGGTAAAGAAAATATGATCAAATTTTTGTGCTAATAATTCTTGGGAAGTTTCTACTCCCCCTTCTATAATAGAAACATATTCTAATTCATAAATTTCTCTTATTAATTGGCTTAAAATTTTTGAAGTTGAAGGTGCTATTTCTGATGGTTTTAACACCGTAGAATTACCAGAGGCGATCGCCCCAATTAAAGGAGAAATCATCAAGGAAAAAGGATAATTCCAAGGTCCAATAATCAATACTACACCTAATGGTTCAGGGTAAATTTTACTATGACCGGGAAATTGATCAATTCCCGTTTTAACTTTTTTGGGTTTTACCCATTTTTTTAAGTGTTTAAGGGCATAATTTATTTCTTGAATAACGGCGATTTCAATATAACCTTCTAATTTAGGTTTAGCTAAATCTTCTTGTAAAGCAGTTAAAATTAAGTCTTGTTTTTCAATAATTGCCGTTTTTAATTTTTGAAGTTGTTGTAAGCGAAAATCAACTGATTTTGTAACTCCAGTTGCAAAAAATTTTCTTTGTTTTTCTAATATTTCTTGAATTGGACTTGTTGTTAATGTCATAATATTTGTTTTAAAACTATTCATTTTGTCAATTATAGTAATAGATACTTTTATTGAGAACAAAAAAAGACTAAATCACCAAGAAGTTTTAACCCTTTTTTTTATCCTAACAGTTAGTTATAACGACTGCTATAATTGATCAATATAAAATAAGAATAACAGTATCTCAAGTAGCAAGATGGCACTTGCTTATTAATTTTCATCAAATATAAAATAATTTATGTCTAATTTTAATGATGTATTTTTTACTAGCCAAGAATTTATTCAATTATGCCAAAAACAAGTTTTTTTGTTATCAAAAAGTTTAAATGCGATGGAAAGTATTATTTATTTAACAAAATTTGATCAACAACAGGGAACAAATTTAATACCTTTTTTAGTCTATCCTCCCCAAAAAAAAACTGACAATTCACTGCTTAATTTGCCTGTTTTACCTGAGTTTGTTGGACAAATAAATTATTCCTCATCAAAAATTTTACCTTTTATTGATACTAATCAAAATACTTGTAATTTGGAAAATTATCAAGAAAAAAATTATAATTTGCCTTCTAAATATGAATTAATTTTTCCTTTAGTTTATGAAGATTTAGTGATTGGTTTATTGGTTACTCGCAAAAAAGATCAAGAATGGACTCAAAAAGAATTTTATCAGGTAGAGGCGATCGCCAAAACGATTACTTTAGCAAGAAGTTTAGAACAAAAATATCAATTAATTCAAGAAAATATAAATAAGGAAGTAAATATTAAAAATTGGCAAAAAAATCAATTAGATGACTTTATTCATCAAATTAGAAATCCATTAACCGCATTAAAAACTTTTACGAAACTTTTAGTAAAAAAAATAAACTTAAAAGATAGTAACTATCAAGTAGCTGAAAATATTTTAAAAGAAACAAATAGATTACAAAATTTAATTGAAGATTTTTCCTTGAATAAAACAGAAATAGATCAATTAAATGTAGTCAATTTAGAAACCAATATAATTAATAATAGTTTTTTATTACCTAGTGGGAATAATGAATTAAATCCTTTAGAAATTAAGCAAATAATTGAATCTTTACTAATAACAATTCAAGCAATTTGTGAAGACAAAAATCTTAATTTAACAGTGAATATTGAGAAAAAATTACCGCTTGTTTTAGGGCAAGAAAAAGCTTTAATTGAAATATTTAATAATATTTTAGATAATGCTATTAAATATACTCCTTCTGGAGGGATGATTTCTCTCAATATTGAACAAGAAAAATTAATAGATAATCAAGCAATGTTAGGCATCAAAATTAGTGATACTGGTTATGGTATTTCTGCTGATGATATGATACATATTTTTGAAAGAAAATATCGAGGAAGTCAAACAAATAGTAACATTTATGGAACTGGTTTGGGTTTAGCAATTGTTAAAGATTTATGCGATAAAATGCAAGGAAAAATAGAATTATTTAGTCCTTCTTTAATTGATCATGATAATAGTTCTTTACCTGGTACAACTTTTATTGTGTGGTTGCTAATTGCTTGATCATCAGTAGGGATTGCCATATCCGCAC
>CAZWLZ010000396.1:0-3173 GCA_964634505.1 uncultured bacterium
ATGCACCTGCGGCCTTTATTGCAGCTCCAATTTATGAAAATTCTCAATTAATCGGGGTTTTAGCTTTTCAATTGCCCGTTGATGAGATTAATAATGTGATGACGGGAAATCGCCAATGGGAAGCCGATGGTTTGGGAAAATCGGGAGAAACCTATCTGGTGGGGCGAGATTTTTTGATGCGTTCTGTATCTCGTTTTTTGGAACAAGATCCCAAAGGCTATGGGGAAATTTTGCGATCGCTGGGAGTTAAGGAGTCGGTAATCAATCGGATTAATCAATATAAAAGTTCAATTTTACAACAATCTGTAAGAACTGAAGCAGTGGAAGAAGCTTTATCAGGAAAAGAAGGTACTCAAATTATTAAAGATTATCGCAGTATCCCCGTTCTTAGTTCCTACGCACCTTTAGAGTTAGAAGGTTTAGATTGGGTGATTCTTTCCGAAATTGACCTTGCTGAAGCCTATGAACCGATTTATTCTTTTGCGAAACAAATTTTAATCTATGCCACTTTGTTGAGCTTATTAATCACGTTAATCGCCATGGGATTAGCTCATTGGTTCGTTAAACCCATTAATAAATTGATTGACAATGCCCAAAAAGTGGCAGCAGGAGAATTAGATGCGATTGCCACCTTAAAAAATGAAGATGAATTTGGGGAACTTGCAAAATCTTTCAATGCAATGGTAAAGAGTCTGCGGACTCAAACGAATTTAGTCAAAGAAAAAAGTCAAGAAAATGAACAATTATTGTTGAGTGTTTTTCCTTCTTCTATTGCCAAACGGCTGAAAAAAGGAGAAAAAAATATTGCTGAGGACATTTCTAATGTAGTAGTTATTTTTTCTGATTTAACAGGATTTGCTCGTTTATCGGCGGCATTAACCGCTACGGAATCTGTCTCAATTTTAAATGATTTAGTAGCAGCCTTTGATGAAGCGGCAGAGCGTTATGGCATCGAAAAGATCAAAACTATTGGGGATAATTATTTAGGAGTTTGTGGACTTTCTATTCCTTATTTAGACCACGATAAGCGAGTATTAGATTTTGCTTTAGAAATGGTGGCAATTGTCCGTCGCTTTAACCATGAACGATCCTTTGAATTGAATGTTAGTATTGGGATTAATTCTGGAGATGTGGTAGCTGGAATTGTAGGACGCAATAAATTCATTTATGATATCTGGGGCGATACGATCAATTTAGCTAATGCATTACGTTCTGCTTGTCCCCCTGGTATGATTTTGGTTTCCCAAGAAGTTCATCGACGTTTACAGGATATTTATCACTTTGAAGCGATGCCAGATGTGGAAAGTGACGGGAAAACAAAGCTTCAAGCGTGGCGATTACAAAACCTCACGATTTCAACACCAACAAAAGCATTAAAATAGTTATGAATAATGCTAACTCTCAAAATCTCATTCTGCCATGGGCGATCGCCTTAATTGTCATTTTCCCCTTCTTAATTTTAGTACTGGGAGAATTAATCCATCGTTACCAAAAAAAAGGTAAACCCTTGGCAGTAACCTTACAAATTATCCGTAATTTAGTATTACCTGTAGGGACTTTAATGCTATTTTTACAAAAAGTTCTTCAACTAAGTCTCACCAATTCTTTAGTAAAAGGAGTACAAACCTTATTTTGGATTTGTCTAATTCATGCCAGTTTATCCTTAGTAAATGTCGTTCTTTTTGAACAAGCTCAAAGTAATACTTGGCGTTCGAGAGTTCCTAAATTATTAATTGATTTATCTCGCCTTATTCTGATTTTAGTAGGAAGTGCCATCGTTTTAGCCACCGTTTGGAATGCAGATTTAGCAGGATTAGCAACCGCTTTAGGTATTAGTTCGATTGTTATTGCTTTAGCGTTACAAGACACTTTGGGAAGTGTTATGTCTGGAATTGCTCTCCTTTTTGAACGCCCTTTTTCAGTAGGAGATTGGCTCAAAGTGGGAGATGTAGTGGGTCAAGTTATTGATATTAATTGGCGAGCAGTTCGATTGCAAACCTTAGAAAGAGAAATGATTATTATTCCTCATAAGTTAATTAGTGGAGATATGGTACGAAATTTTAGTCAACCGCTAAGGCTTCATGCTGAAAGGTTTAGAGTTGGTTTTTCTTATGAGGATGCACCTAATTTAGCAAAACAAATTCTCAAAAGTACAGCCCTTGCAACAGAAGGAATTTTGGCTGAACCTGAACCACAAATTTTTACTATTTCCTATGATGATTTTGCTATTAATTATGAAGTTAAATTTTTTATTGAAGATTACAGTCAATTAGAAGAAATTCGAGATCGCTTTGTTACTAGGGTTTGGTATGCCGCCCAACGGAATAAATTAATGATTCCTTTTCCTATTCGCACGGTTTACCATTATAACGGGCCGAATTCCCAAGCGAAAGGCATATCTAAAAAAGTCGCAGATAGCCTACAATCTATTCCTGCTTTTGTCCCTTTGGAAAAACAAACCCATCCTTTTACTACTCTTACAGAAGGTGTTGTTTTACAACATTTTGGAGCAGGAGAATATATTGTCAAAGAAGGCGATGAAGGAAATGCCCTTTACATTATTGTTTCTGGACAAGCGAGACTTTTAGCATCAGATCAACAAGGAATAGAACGAGAAGTTTTACCCTTAAAAGTGGGGGAATTTTTTGGCGAAATGGCTCTTTTTTCTGGCGAAACTAGTCCTGTGGCGATCGCCGCCCTAGTAGATTTAGAAGTTATGACTTTATCGTTAAATGTGATTAATCAAATGATTGAACGACAACCAAGTTTTGCCCGAGAAATTGGTCAAATTTTAGAAATTCGCAGACGGGCGATCTCCACAATCAAAAAAAATAACGGATAAGCAAGTTAATGCTAAAGAAATTATCTTTAATTATATATAACAACGGACAGGTTAGTTAGGACATTTTAATCCATTAGGCAAGAGGTTTAAACCCCTTGTTAACGTCCTAGTCATCTTGACAATTGGTATACATGAAATTGGGGCGATCGCCATTATGATCCTAGAATTTTTCCCAAAGAAATAAACAAATAAAAAAAAGTTGACAAATTACTTGATTTTTTTTTTGACGTTTGTTATATTGGTATATGTGTTGATAAAAACAAGGGTAGCTAGCTCAGTGGTAGAGCATTCGGCTTTTAACCGACTGGTCCTGGGTTCGAGTCCCAGGCTA
>CAZWLZ010000397.1:0-3158 GCA_964634505.1 uncultured bacterium
CCTTCGTTGCACGATTACTCACAATGTCTCCTCTTAAGCCATCTACATCTAATTCTGAGCAAACTTCTGATATTTTCACTCGTAAATCATAATCAATATTTACTGAAGGTAATAAATTTTGTGCTTGAACTAATTTTTTTTGTAATTCTACTTGTTGTGGTTCGTATTGTGCTAAAAATGTTTGCGGATTTTGATCAAATTCTGCTCTTTGTTCAACAATTTGTACTCGTAAATCTGGATTTTTTACTGTTCTAATTTCAGCGTGCATCCCAAAACGATCTAATAATTGAGGACGTAATTCACCTTCTTCAGGATTGCCCGAACCTACTAACACAAAACGGGCGGGATGTCTAATAGAAATGCCCTCTCTTTCTACTGTATTCCAACCACTAGCAGCAGAATCTAGTAAAACATCCACTAAATGATCATCAAGTAAATTAACTTCATCCACATACAAAATACCTCGATTTGCCTTCGCTAATAACCCCGGTTCAAAGGCTTTAACCCCTTCAGATAAAGCTTTTTCGATGTCAATGGTGCCACAAACTCGATCTTCCGTTGCACCTAAAGGTAAATCAATCATAGAAACTTTTTTTTGGACAACTTCTAAAGTTTCTTGTGCTTCTATTTTAGCTCTAATTTCATCACTCATTAATTCAGGATCATGAGGATCAGAATTGAAAGGATCACCATATATTACATCAATTTCTGGTAATAAATCAGCCAATGCTCTAATAGTCGTTGATTTTCCTGTACCCCGATCGCCCATAATCATTACTCCTCCAATTTTAGGATCGATCACATTAAGTAATAAAGCCAGTTTCATCTCTTCTTGTCCTACAATGGCGGTAAAAGGAAACACTACACGGCGTTTTTTTAAAGGTGCTTGTAATATTGCAGTCATTTTTTATACTATATTAATTTTGATGATAGTTATTGATTATGCTAAAAATCATTGTACTTGTAAAGGTTTCCAATTCTTTAGGTAAATCGTTTTAAAAAAATTTAAAGATCAAATATAAATTTTTTCTTACAAAAAATACCTCCTCTAAAAATAAAGACTATTATTTTTATATTGCTCATTGAGGAATTAACATTAATTTATGGTTTTACAAACAGAAGACTTGTATGTTATCAATCATTGTACAAAATATTTGGCTAGAACAAATAGCGATGATCGACATAATTAAGTGCCTAGACAAAATTAATTGTGGATTTTATTTTTATTCCTTTAGGGTGACAATGGGTTTTAACCCATTGTTTTTATACAAATTATTTTGTCCATCTACTTATAGAACCCATTTGGTATCTTATCTGAAATCGTTATCTAGTCTGTATTATAGTAAATTATGAAAAATCAACTCTAACACTTATTTCATAAAGTTTTCAAAATAGATCCTAAATGGGTTCTATAGTGTATTAATTTTGTCTCAATAATTAAAAAGATTCAATTATGGCAATTTCCGTTTCCGTTAATCCATAAATTTCAGATACCAATAAATCAATATCTCTCTCTAATCTCGTGGTATCAACTTTGGGATTAGTTTTTTCTTGTGTAAAATTTCTACGACTCAATCAATTAATGGTTGTTGTTGAGAGGTTAAAAGATATTTGATAGGTAATTTTGCCACATTTTCTTTTTTCACCTCCGACAATGCTTCCCCTTTTTCGGGATTAAACAAACCATGATAACTTATATAAAGCTAGTTTGGCGTTTATTGGCTTGATTTTTGTCTAAGTACCGCTAATTTACTTGAGAAGGAGGACTGCTATAATTATTTTCTGATAAACTATTCTAAACTTTTAGATAAATTATTAAAATTGATTCTGATTAAACCATGAAAATATTGATGATTTCGGCTACTTTTCCTTATCCACCATCAAAAGGAGGCACTCAAGGAAGAACTTTTAATTTATTGAAAATAATTGCTCAATTCCATGATGTCAGCTTAATTACTCAAAAAAGTGACGATGTAAAAGATCAAGAGATTGAAGAATTAAAAGAATATGTCAAAGAATTAATTATATTTTCTCGTCCAAAAACAGAAACAGGTAATTTCATTGGTAAAATCAAAAGAACGATAGACTTTTATTTAGAAGGGACTCCGCCTAATGTAAGATATTTGTATCTTGATGACATTCAAAAATGGATAGATAAAGCGGTAGAAAATAATCAATTTGATGTAATTACCTGCGAACATAGTGTTAATGAAATTTATATTCGCCCTCAATGGAAACAAACAATCACTACAATTTTAGATATTCATAGTTCGGTTTATAAGACTTTAGCCAATCAATTAGAAACTAATACTTCTGATAATTCCTTCCGAGATAAATTATTTTTACCTTTACTACGCAAATATGAAAAAAGGACTTTACAAAAATTTTCTCATATAGTTGTTACCACTGATGAAGATCAAGCACAAATGAGGATTTTTAAGCCGAAGGCAAATATTACTGTAATTCCTAATGCTATTGATTTAGAGACTTTTCCTTATCGTCCATTCGATCCTAATAATCATAATTTGGTTTTTGTAGGTGGGCTAGATTATTTTGTTAATATTGATGCGGCTTGTTTTTTAGCTAGAGAAATTTTCCCTAAAGTTCAAGCAAAATATCCAACGGCAACTTTAACTTTAGTAGGCTCTAACCCTAGTCCAGAAGTTCAAGCATTGACCGAAAATTCAGCCATTACAGTCACTGGCCGAGTACCCTCCATAGCCCAATATCTACACTCAGCGGCGATCGCCATAATCTCTTTACGCACGGGTTTTGGGATGAAATTTAAAACTCTCGAAGCTATGGCCTCTGGTATCCCTGTTGTAGCCAGTGATAGGGGCTTAGAAGGTTTACAAATAGATCAGCCGTTAAGGGCTTTAAGAGCGAATACCATAGAAGAATATATCGATCAGATTACTAAACTTTTTGAAAATCCTTCTTTACGAGAAGAAATAAGTAAAAATGCTCGTTTAATGATTGAAAATAATTTTACTTGGCCAAAAGCGGCTCAACAATATCAAGAAATTATGCACAATGAACACAGTATTATTAACAATAAATAATAGAGTTGTTGTGAAATAAAAAAGAAAGTAGTCAAATCATTTCATTTTCCTAGATATGATATGGTTTCTATGCTACTTCTAAATATAAGTTCCATA
>CAZWLZ010000398.1:0-3142 GCA_964634505.1 uncultured bacterium
GAGTAAGTTATTAAGGGTAAAATTGCCTTTTGCTTGTAAGGAATTATTGCCTAAATTTACATCAATTATGTTGGCTTGAATAGGAATATTTTGATTTAGTTTTAATAGGGAATTAATATCACCAGATAAGTTGATATTTGCATTAATATTATCTTTAAGATTTAAAGCTTGATTAGTTGGTAATAAGTTTAATTCATTGACTAATATTTGAGGATTAATTTGATTAGTATTAAGTTGGGTTATCCATTGATTATTATTAACTTTTGCTATTAAATTAACATCACCATTAGCTACTTTTAAATTGGTATTATTTTGCAAATTTAAACTTGGAATATTACTAATATTTTGATTTTCTAAATAGTTATCACCAAAGGCTAATATTTCACTTAAATTAGCTGTTATATTTGTTTGTGAATTGATATTGTCTGCTGTAATTTGTAAGTTATTAAGAATATCTTGAGATTTAATATTTTCAGTTGTGGCAATTACTTTCACTATTTGAGAATTGATAATATTTGCATTAGCATTTACCTGCCCATTTCCTACTTTTAATTGTGAATTAATCGAAGCATTAAGATTGCTTAAACTATTAAAGTTATTTAATTTAAAAGGTTTTTTTGCTAATAGTAATAATTCTTGCGTTTTCGCTGATACCTTCACTTCTGTTTTTTCTATTTTGCTATCATTTATAGGCAAAAATTCTTCTAAACCAACATTATCTATACTCGCCATCAAATTAGTATTGGTTGAATTTAAAATAGTATTTGCTTTAACCACTCCTTTATTCACTGCTAAGGTTGTATTAGCGATAACATTGACACTTGAAGGTATTTTATTTTTAGTGGTGATGGCTAATAATTCATCGATATTAGCTTGAAGATTAATATCACTATTGACAATCTTGGTAGTTACAGGAATTTTAGTAACAATATCACTAACAGCTATGGATGTAGATTTAGCAGTCGTTTGAATTTTTCCTTGATTAAGATTACTAGCAACTAATACATTACCTTCTCCCACTTTTAAGTCAAGATTAACATTGCCATCAATCTTGTTAATAGCACTATTGTTGAGATTACCTCTTAATTGTATATTAGATTGGTTGATGGCGATCGCCTGATTAAGATTAATTTCATTTTCGATACAAGAATTAGAGTTACGACAAAATTCGGTAATAAAAGGAGTCAAATTAATCTGATTAGCTGTTAAATTAGTTTGCCAATTTTTATTGACTAAATTAGCATTAGCCGTAAGATTAACTTTGCCTTTATCAATAATTAATTCAGTATTATTTATATTTATTTGTTGATTATTAATAATTAAATTTCCTTGCCCAGAAATTTGATTAAAAGAAGAAGCAGAAGCTTGAGGAATATTAAATGTAACTAAACCTTGAGGATTATTTAAACTACCTTTTATATCCCCTTTTGCTAATAAATTATTAATATTTATTTCAGGGGGAATAATATTATAAGGATTAGCAATTTTTTCTATAGGTAAATCAGTTTTAAAACTCAAATTAATAGGCATTTTATTAACATCAATTTTGCCTTTTTTACTAATAGTATCTCCTAGATTAGTTTTAACTAAACCAGAGGCAATAAATTCTCCTCCAGCCGTTGGTTTAACCAATAATTGATTAAGTTTAATCTCCTCTAAATTTGCAGTGAAATTACTATTAATATTACCTAAAGAAATTTTATCAACAATAGTATTTTTACTATCAATTTTACCCGTAACAATTGGTTGAGTAATATCTCCTTTTATTTGTAAATTACTATTAACAATACCATCCACTTTGATCGGTAATTTAAGAGAAATTAACGGTAAAACTTCAGCTATATTAAAGTTATTAACGTCCACATCTAAATCAAAACCTTTTGCTATATCAACAACACCTTTAACCTTTCCCCCTAACTTACCCACATTAGCCTTAGCCTCTTCTATAGTTACTTTCTGATTATTAAAATTAACTAAAGCCTCCGCTTTTAACGGACTTTCTAAAAGTTTAATTTTTTGAGAATTAATAACTTTTCCCTCAATATTACCAGCCAAAATATTGCCATTAATATTAAACTTATTTATCTCCTTTAAAGAAGGAATTGACGCTTGAATCTCACCATTAAGAGTGCCACTTTTTAAAAGAAAAGGAATGGGATTAATACTATTAGCAATTTCGGGTAAAAATAAATTTTCAATAATAATTTTACTATCACTTTTAACCGAATCTAATAAAGTATCACCTTTTAAAATTACTTTTCCATCAGCTAATTTTGTGACTAAATCATAAGTTAATGGTTGAGTTTTATTATCATAAATAAAATGAATTTTTCCGTGAGAATTAGTATTTAATGATGGTGATTTTTGATTAATTTTTGTTTGTAAATCAACCTTTTTTAAGTCTAAATTAATATCAGCTGAAATAAAGGGTAAAGCTGGTAATTTTAAAGATTCAAGAGGTTTTTTTTCTTCTGTTTCTTTTGATTTATATTTGGATAAAAGAGTATCTAATTGAGTTAAACCGCTTACTTTATCAACCGTAATATTAAGAGGTAAAACTCTTTTGGTAATAAGAGAAAATAAATTAAAATCCGTATCAATGTGATCGATTTTTATAAAACTTTGATCATCATTTGCTGCTAAAATTTCTATATCTTCTATCGTTAAATGATTAAGAGAAAAATTAGAAATTTCACCTATTTTTACATCTCTTTTTAAAGCATTGGTGAGAATTTTTTCTGCTTCTTGAGGAAGGACATTTTTCACTAAAAAATTAACTCCTATATAACCGCCAACACCAAGAGAAATTAAAGTTAAGGTAGTGATAATTTGTGTTTTTGGTTGCTTAATAACATCAATAAATTTATTACCAAAATGTGTATCATTTTGATTGTTATTATCATCATTATTAAGATTATTAGGAGATGGTAAATTAGTCATTTTTCCTCATATTTAATTTACTAAAATTTTAGACAAAAAATAAATATTTTTATTGATTAAATTTAGTCAATATTAATAGTAAGGGTAAAAGAATTTTTTATTAATGTCAATATACAAATATTTATGAGTAATTATTAATTCAAGTTACCCCGATAGAAAGTATTAGGTGTTAGGTGTTAGGTGTTAGGTGTTAGGTGTTAGG
>CAZWLZ010000399.1:0-3140 GCA_964634505.1 uncultured bacterium
CTCAGTAATCGTACTCATAAACATAGCAGGAGTTGAAGCGATACCAAAATCATAAACTTTACAACCCATTGCCGTCATTCCTTGAGTAACAGCTTCAGCTAACTCCATAGCAGATAAACGACTATCTCTACCCACAGAAATAATTAATTCTGATGCTTTTTTTTCAACTTTTTTGCTTAACCAAGTAACAAAAGATTTGCCTAAAATATTAACTATTTCAGGAGTTAAATTAACTTTTTCTTCTGGTATTCCTTCTAAAGCGATTCCTCGAATATCTGAACCATTTTGTAGTTGTTGCCAGTTAAAATTTTCAATCATAATTTTAATTTCATAATTTTAATTCCTAAATTATATATATTTTTAATTAAAGAGTAAAATATAGTATATTTTTTAAGACCTAAAAAAATTTGAAAATCTCGAAATTTAATTCCAAAAATTTGATAGCAAAAAATTAATTAATAAAACAAAATGATAGAATAAAGTGCTTAAAAATTAAGCTATTTTCACTACTAAATAGTTTAAATATTTCATTTATTACTATCACTAAAAACAATAGTTTTTATTCTTATTAAATATTAATTAACCTGATTAGAATTCAGTAAAAAATATTAACACAAATTGGCAAGTAGCAAGACAAAATCAATCATTAAAAATTAATGTATAGCAGTCATCAAGATGATTAGGACGTTAACAAGAGGTTTAAACCCCTTGCCTAATGGATTAAAATGTCCTAACTAACCTGCCCGTTGCTATACCTTTAGAATGAAATGCTACAAGATATTATTGAAGTAAAATTGTTAGAAAAGAAAATTATCAAATTTGATGATAACCAAGACGAAATATTAGATAATGGTGCAAATTTAGCCCCTGATGTACTATGCGATCTTATTACAAAGCAAGAATCACCTATTTTTGTAAGGAATTAGGGTTATTTTGTTGTTGCATTCTTTCTAATTGTTGTTTTTTAAAATCTTGGGCTGCTTTGTCTAAATTTTCATCGGTATCAGTGGCAAAATCACCACTACTACGACCATTTAAAAAACGGGAATTGTGAATTAAATCCATTGGATTAAAGCCTTCTCTATAAAGAGAATCTTGTTCATTTGATTGAAAAGGTTGGGGTGGTTTTTCGTTAACTGATTGGGCTAAAACGGGGCTAATTGTAGTTAAAATTAAACCTAAATTTACACTAATTTTTATTAAAGTTTGTTTGTTCATAATTTTCTCTTTTTATATGTTTATAAATACGATAATTTTTCAATATTTCTTAACCAAAACGACGACGTAATAATGGTTGAATTGCTAATAAAATTAATCCATTAAAACTTAACAAAATTAATAAAACTGTACCGAAACTAAAATTCCCTAAAGGTGTTTCCATCACTATACTAGCAAAATCAAAATTATTATTTTCATAAATAAATCGAATTGGTTCGATAGCATAGGTTAAAGGATTTATACTGGCTATGATTTGTAGCCATTTTGTCATAAATTCCATGGGTGCTAAGGCTGTACTAGCAAATAATAGGGGCAAATTAGTTACGAAAATGACCGCAATTAATTCAATATGTCCGGGTAAGGCAAAGGCTAATCCTAGACTTATGGATGTTACGCCCAATACGATTAAAAATATAATTGTGGCGATCGCCATTAAACCAATTACACTAGGTAAGGTTACACCCAAAATTGCACTGGTAATCATAATTACTGTAGTTTGAATGAAACTTAAGGTAATTATATAAATAGTAGAAGCCATTACAATGGAAAAGCGAGAAGCCAAAGGTGCAACTAAAAGACGATTTAAGAAGCCAAACTCTCGATCAAACATAACGGGTAAACCAGCATTTAAAGCAGCCGAAAAAGCTGTAAAAACAATAATTCCGGGAGTTAAAAAGTTACCATAATTGGTATTATCTCCAAACAAGTTGGTGGGTGCGTTATAAAACAAAGCTCCAAATAAAATTAACCACATAAAAGGTTGAATTACTCCAGCAATTAAAGAAGATGGCCTTCTTTTTAACTGAATAAATAGACGTTTTGTTAAAGCAAAAGTTTCTTGAATAAAATCTTGAGTAAAATTACTTTCTTTTAATTCAAGATCAAAAGAATTAGGAGATAAAATCGAGCTTAATTTATTACTGGTAATCGTTTGAGTCATATTTTAAAATCGGGAATAGGGAATAGGGAATAGGTAATAGAAATAAAATAACTACTTTTGATTATTATGATATATTTTTTTTACAAAAATGAGTTATTAATTAGAAAAAACAATCAATTATTCTCATTATCCATTTTTTATTAAGCATTGTTATAATGGTAAGTTTAGATGAAAATATTAAGATTAGCAAAAGTTAAATTAAAAAGTTTATGTTTGATGCACTTTCAGAGCGTTTAGAAGAATCGTGGAAAAAACTTCGTGGGCAAGACAAAATTAGTCAATCAAATATTCAAGATGCCCTTAAAGAAGTTAGACGGGCGTTATTAGAAGCGGATGTAAATTTTGAAGTAGTTAAAAGTTTTATTAGTGAAATAGAGAAAGAAGCTTTAGGAATACAAGTTATAGCTGGAGTTAATCCTGGTCAACAATTTATTAAAGTAGTTTATGATCAATTAGTCAAAGTCATGGGTGAAAGTAACTCACCTCTTGCTAAAGCTGATAATTCTCCTACCGTAATTTTAATGGCTGGTTTGCAAGGTACGGGTAAAACTACTGCTACAGCTAAACTTGCTTTGTATTTGCAAAAACAAAAACGCTCTTGTTTAATGGTTGCTACAGATGTATATCGTCCAGCGGCGATCGATCAATTGATTACTTTAGGCAAACAAATCAATATCCCTGTTTTTGAGTTAGGAAAAGAAGCAAATCCTGTTGACATTGCCCGTCAAGGCTTACAAAAAGCCCAAGAAATGAAAGTTGATACGGTGATTATTGACACGGCTGGACGATTACAAATTGATCAGGATATGATGAATGAATTAGCCGAGATCAAGGCTGTTGTTAATCCTCATGATACTCTTTTAGTTGTTGATGCCATGACGGGACAAGAAGCCGCTAATTTAACTCGTGCATTTCACGAAAAAATAGGCATTACAGGGGCTATTTTAACTAAAATGGATGGGGATAGTCGTGGTGGTGCTGC
>CAZWLZ010000400.1:0-3139 GCA_964634505.1 uncultured bacterium
TCTACCTTCGGCATTTTTCGTCCAAGGAGTAGTAGGTAAATTGCCTCCATAAATTGATGAACAACCTGTGGCGTTAGCTATAATCATCCGATCGCCAAATAATTGAGTAGCCAATTTTAAATAAGGGGTTTCACCACAACCGCCACAAGCACCGCTAAACTCAAATAAAGGTTCTTGCATTTGTTGATGGCTAATTTTATGTAAATTTAATTGATGGCGATCGGGTAAGGGTAAATTTAAGAAGTAATCCCAATTGATTTTTTCTTGCTCTCTTAAGGAGGATTGAGCTTCCATATTAATCGCTTTAAGACGGGGTTGGGATTTGTTTTTAGCGGGACATACATCAACGCATAAGGCACAACCGGTGCAATCTTCGGGGGCTACTTGGATCGTGAATTTTAAGTCTTTCCAATCGTGATCTTTGGCAGCCGTAAATTTAAAAGTTGCTGGGGCATTTTCTAATTCCGTTTCACTATAAACTTTTGCTCGAATTACACCATGAGGACAAACCATAACACATTTACCACATTGAACGCAAACATCGGTATCCCACACGGGTATTTCTTGGGCTATATTTCGTTTTTCCCATTGGGTTGTGCCAGTAGGATAAGTGCCATCACAAGGTAAAGCTGATACGGGTATTTGATCGCCTTTTCCTGCCAACATTGCACCTAAAATATTTTTCACAAAATCAGGAGCGTTATTTGATACGGATTCTTTCATCAATTTATGACTGGTAATGGCTGACGGAATTTTGACTTGAGCGAGATTTTCTAAAGAAGAATCTACAGCTTTTAAATTCATTTCAACGATTTGTTCCCCTTTTTTGCCATAAGTTTTACGAATATATTGTTTAATTTTGGCGATCGCCTCTTGTTGGGGCAAAACTTTGGATAAATAAAAGAAACAAGTTTGTAAAATCGTATTATAGCGACCGGGTAATCCCGCATTTTTAGCGACTTCGACGGCATTGATCACATAAAAATTGATATTTTTTTCGATAATAGTTTCTTGTACTAATTGAGGCAATTCTTCCCAAACATTTTCAGCAGTATAAGGACTATTTAATAAAAAAGTACAACCTTCTTTGGCATTTTCTAAAACGGGATATTTTTCTAAAAATTCCCATTGATGACAACCAATAAAATGAGCATCATTAATCAAATAACAAGAACGAATAGGATTAGGTCCAAACCTAAGATGGGAAACCGTTACAGAGCCTGATTTTTTAGAATCATAGACAAAATAACCTTGAGCATAATTATCGGTTTCTTCCCCAATAATTTTAATGGAATTTTTATTCGCCCCTACCGTGCCATCTGAACCTAAACCGTAAAATATAGCTCTCACCACCTCTTCAGGTTCTATTTTAAATTGGCGATCGAATGTTAAGCTAGTATGACTTAAATCGTCATTTATCCCTATGGTAAAGTGATTTTTAATCCCCCCCTTATTGATACCAATTTGATCTGAATTTACGCCATTTTGGTCAAGAGGAATTAAATTATCAAAAACTGCCTTAATCATGGCTGGAGTAAAATCTTTAGAAGATAAACCATAACGTCCACCTACAATTTTGGGCATTTTATCCCCTGTAAAATATTCCATGTAAGCAGTAATTACATCTTGATATAAAGGCTCACCAGCCGATCCCGGTTCTTTGGTACGATCTAATACTGCTATACTTTTGACTGTTTTCGGAATGGCTTCTAAAAATATTTCAGAAGCAAAAGGACGATATAAACGAACTTTTAAAACCCCCACTTTTTGCCCTTGATTTTGAAGATAATCAACTGTTTCATGAACAGCATCACAACCCGAACCCATTAAAATTATTATTCTTTCTGCTTGGCGATCGCCATAATAATCAAATAATCGATATTGTCGGCCTGTCAACTGAGCAAATTTATCCATAATATCTTGTATAATATTAGGACATTCTTGATAATAAGGATTAACACTTTCTCGCCCTTGAAAATAAACATCAGGATTTTGAGCAGTGCCTCTAATTACTGGGCGATCGGGAGTTAAAGCCCTTTCACGGTGAGCAAGTATATCATCATAATCAACTAGCGATCGTAAAATTTCATCATCAAGTAACTCAATTTTATCAATTTGGTGAGAAGTACGAAAACCATCAAAAAAATGTAAAAAAGGAATACGAGATTTAAAACTAGCAACAGTAGAAATTAAAGCTATATCTTGAGCCTCTTGGACATTAACAGAAGCAATCAAACCAAAACCTGTACCCCTAGCCGACATAACATCACTATGATCCCCAAAAATAGACAAACCTTGAGCGGCTAAAGAACGAGCTGCAATGTGAATTACCGTAGCAGTCAATTCTCCTGCTATTTTGTAATAATTAGGTAGCATCAATAATAAGCCCTGAGAAGCAGTAAAAGTAGTAGTTAATGATCCCGTTTGTAATGCCCCATGGACTGCCCCTGCTGCCCCGCCTTCGCTTTGCATTTCGATAATTGAAGGCACTGTACCCCATAAATTTAATTTTCCTTCTGATGCCCAAGCATCAGCCCATTCTCCCATTGGTGAAGCTGGAGTAATTGGATAAATAGCAATAACTTCATTTAATTTATAGGCTATTCTGGCTACGGCTTCGTTACCATCTATCGTTGCATAATTTTTCATAATAAGTAATTATCCTTTTTTCCTAATGTTTTACTGAAATTTTTTTAAGGGATTGATTCGTGTAAAAATTTTGTTTGATAATTTTTAATAAATTTTTTAGCTAATTTGATCATGCAACGAAATAATACATTTTAGACAAATTCTTAGTTTTTTTTAATATTTACTTTTATAGCGTGAATAATTTTTGTTTGTAACTAGTAACAGTCAGATTACTACTTATTCCCCCCTTTTTAAGGGCAGTTAGGGTAGGGCTGTTTCATTCTCAAGTAAGACAAATGGGGGGAGAGGGAAATGGGGAATTAGGGGGAAAAAAGAAGTAATAGAGGAAAAAATCGACAAATTTAGTTTTTTTTCGACATTAGGAAAAATTTGAGCTATTTCAAAAATTGTCATCCCCGTCTCAAAAACAATTTTATAAACTTCTCATTCTTGGCAATTTTCCTAATTATTGATTCATTTTTAATGTTTTTCAGCCATCTATACTCTTGTC
>CAZWLZ010000401.1:0-3121 GCA_964634505.1 uncultured bacterium
CAGCCCCCCCTTGAGAAGGGGGGGAGAAAAGACGAGAAAATTCCCTTGAAAAGGGGGGAGAATAATGAGGAGAAGTTTTCCTTACAAAGGGAGAATAATGAGGAGAAGTTTCCTTTAACAAGGGGGGAGATTGATGATAAAGTACCCTTTTCTAAGGATGATTTAGGGGAATATCAAAAACCAGTAGCTTTTTTGTTTGGTTCAGAAAATGGGGCGATCGCCGAGCGTACTATTTATGAATCAGCCCAAGAAGCAAAGAGTAAGAAATATAGTCATCTTTATGTAATTGGATTTGCTATTGCCCCAAAAGCTAGACAATTAGTAGATAAATGTCATGAAGTAATGGATATACCAGCAACTTATATACAGGCAACTCCAGATTTGTTAATGGGGGATTTACTCAAAAATATGCGGAGTAGTCAGATATTTAGCGTTTGTGGTTTACCTGATATTAAAGTTAATAAATTAGATGGGGATAAATATGAGGTAGAATTACTCGGATTAGATGTATTTGATCCCGTTACAATGGATGTTGACCATGAATTAGGGAACAATGTACCTGCATGGTTTTTAGATACGAATTATAACGGCTTATGCTTTCATGTATCTCAAGCATTTTTTCCTCGTACGGGTGCATGGGATAAACTAAAAAAAGCCCTAAAAGGTACTTATGACGATGAGGTTTGGTCACATCTGGCAGGGACTGTGAGTAAGTCTTTTTCAGCAGGTGATCATTTGGCGATCGCCGTAAAGGTTATTGATGATCGGGGGAATGAATTATTAGTAGTTAAAGATTTAAAGGAGGTGAAGTAAATGAATATACAAGAAGCAGTATTAGAGAATTTTAAAGACTTAAATATCGATAAACAGAAAGCCGTATTAGAGTTTGTCAAATTTCTCAAGTATCAACAACAAACTGAACCAAATTCTGTCTCTAGTTTTAAAGGATTATGGTCAGATTTGAACTTCTCTGTTACTGAAGATGATATTGCTACAGCCCGACAAGAAATGTGGGCTAATTTTGGCGAGGAGATTGAGATATGAATGCGGTGGTAGTTGATACTCATACTGCTATTTGGTATTTATTACAATCGCCTAAACTATCTCAAACAGCACACAAGGCGATCGATTTTGCCTCGAAATTTATCTTAGTAGTGTTACGATCATTGAGATAACCTATTTAACAGAGAAAGGAAGAATACCACAATTAGCCCTCACAAAACTATTAAATGCTTTAAATCAACCATTAAGTAATTGGCAAGTAGTAGCCATTGATTTAGACATTGCCTTAAGTTTAGCAAAAATAGACCGTCAAGTAGTTCCAGAAATGCCAGATAGAATTATCACTGCTACTGCTTTTTATCTAAATCTTCCTCTTGTTACCCGTGATACTAAAATAACTGCCTCTATAATTCAAACAATTTGGTAAAATCCATGACTTACGAAGTAAACGAACCAATTTTAAATTCTACCTTTAAACAATGCAATACTGGTTTATTCAAGAGGGAAGGAATAATAAAATAGCAGTGACAGTAATTAATTGGCGATCGGGGGAATAAATTATTAGTAGTTAAAGATTTAAAGGAGGTTTAAGTAAATGAAAATAGAACTAAAAAAAATAGAAGACAATCCCAAAATCTTAGCAGAATTAAGTCAAGAAATAAGAGAATTAATTATCACTAAAAATAATGAACCAATTTATAAATTAACTCGAATTAATCAACCTATTAAAAAACGTCGTACTCGTGGCAGTGCTAAAGGTTTAATTACGATGAGTCCAGATTTTGATGAACCATTAACTGAATTTGCGGAGTATGGGTAATGCAATTCTTGTTAGATACTCATACTTTTCTTTGGTTTGTTAATGAAAGTGAAGAAATGCCTGAAAATCTTTTTGACTTATTAGAATCAGACGTTGATTTATTTTTAAGTGTTGCTAGTTTATGAGAAATAGCGATTAAAGTTAGTATTAATAAGTTAACTTTACCTAAAAAGAATTATCAAGAATTTATTAGTGAACAAATAAAAATTAATGACATTGAAATTTTGCCTATATCTTTATCCCATTTAAACATAATTACTACTTTACCATTACATCATAAAGACCCTTTTGATAGACTAATTATTGCTCAAGCTATGGAAAAAAATATTACTATTATCAGTAAAGATTCTGCTTTTAAATCTTATACGGAGATTAAAACTATTTGGTAATCAAATAAAATCTATGACTTACGAAGTAAACGAACCAATTTTAAATTCTCCTTTTAAAACAACCATCACAATACTGGTTTATTCACGAAGGAGAGCATAATAAAATAGCAGTGAAAGTAATTAATTGGCGATCAAAGGAATGAATTATTAGTAGTTAAAGATTTAAAATAAGGAGGTTTAAGTAAATGAAATTAAAAGAAAATATTGTCCAAAAACTAGAATTATTAAATGAGCTGGAATTAGAAAAAGTTGATAACTTTATTAGTCTATTAAAAATAGAATCAACTTTAGGCAATTCTGCCAGAAAAGACTGGGGGGAAATCGCTAATCTTTATCAAGAATTTGCCCAAGAAGATCGTTTGTTAGCAGAAAAAGGGATAAATGAATATCGAGACTTATTAAGTCAAGAAGATTTATTATGAAACTAACAAGAGGAGAAGTTTGGGTAGCAAATTTAGATCCAATTCTTGGTTCAGAACAAGCAGGAATGAGACCTATTATTATCTTTCAAGAAAATACAATTTCGCAGTTTACCAGTACAATAATAACAATCCCTTTAACTACAAATATAAGAAGATCGTCTTTACCAAGTTGTTTATTGATTGCTAAAAATGAAGGTGGATTAAATAAAGATTCAGTGGCTTTGTGCCATCAAATTCGAGTTTTAGATAAAGTAAGATTGTCTCAAAAAATTGGACAATTGAGCCAAAAAACTATAAAACAATTGGAAAAAATTATATTATTTACTTTAGGCTATCAATTAAATAATTAATAATATTACACACAAATATTTTTAAAAGTAAACATATCACTTAAACAACTTTCAGAAAATTTTTTGTAAATTTAAAGAAGTAACTATCTGAAATGTCAAAAGAGGACACCCGTTATATTTCTCAACAAAAAAAAGTCC